>JAQULY010000014.1 GCA_028718445.1 Kiritimatiellia bacterium | reverse complement strand
GCCGACCTGCGCATACCGCGTTGTTTCTACTGGATCACCAAGTACGTCACACCCGTGCTGCTGGGGGCGATCCTCTGCTTCTGGCTGGCCACCGACGGCTGGAAGACCATTCTGATGCTGCGCGCGGACGAAACCGGCTCGCTGGTGCCGCTCTATGCGCCGTCGCAGGTGCCCTGGGTCTGGATCACGCGCCTGTTCGGCTTGGGTCTGATTGCCGCGGCCCTGCTGCTCGTGCGTTACGCCTGGCGGCATGGCCCGCCTTCGCGGCGTCAACAGGGAGGTTTGCCATGAATGCCGGCGGCTGGATTATGCTGGTGCTGTGTTGGGGCTTCGTGCTGGGCGTGGCCGCGCGCGTCCTCTGGCGCACGTTGCACGTCCCGCCGGAGGAACTGAGCGCGCCACTCGAGGTCGAATCGGAATTGTCGACCGCGGACCCGCCGACCAGACAGTCCTCGTGATGCCCATCGGTGTTTACGCATCACATGAAGAACAAAGTTGAGCCGGACGCCTGCGTCGATACCGGATATAATCGCCGGCATGCTCACGTATCGGCAACTGGCGGCGCTGCCGGAGTTCCATGAGTTCTACCAACTGATCCGCAGGCTGTTTGGCATCGATATCGCCATCGTCGCCGCGGACGGAAAGAGTGGCAGTCTGCTGGGCAGGAAGGGCGGGCTGAACCACTTCTGCCAGGCACTCCAGCAGCGCGCGGCAGGCATGGACCGCTGCGTGGCGTGCGACGCCGAGAATGTGCGCCGCGCATCGCAAAGCGGCGCGCCAGTTCGCTATACCTGTCATGCCGGTCTGACCGAATTCGTGATCCCGGTCATGGTCGAGCATGCGTGCGTAGCCTGCCTGCAGTGCGGTCAGGTGCTGGGCCGGACGCCCAAAACCGCGGACTGGTCGGCGACGCGCCGGCAACTGGCCTGGTGCGGCGGCAACATGCAGAATCTGCGGCGCGCCTTCCTGCGTTCGCCCGTCATCTCGCCACGGCGGCAGCTTGACCTGATCGCACTGTTGCGGCTGTTTGCCAACCATGTGGCGCTGGCCCACGCGCGTCTGTTGCTGTCGGAGTTGCAGCCGCCCGACCAGGTGGTGTCCAAGGCGCTGACCTTCATGAAGAACGGGTTCCGCGACGACATCGGTCTCGAAGACGTGGCGCAGGCGGCCGGCGCCTCGAAACGCAACCTGACCCGCATCGTCCGTGCCCGGACTGGCGCCACCGTGCTCAATCATCTGCAGCGCCTGCGCATCGCGTATGCGTGCGACCAACTGCGGCTGACCGATGCCAAGATCACACAGGTGGCCCTGAACTGCGGGTACGGTAGCGTCCAGCAGTTCAACCGCGGTTTCCGCCAGCGCATGCACGACACGCCGCGACGCTGGCGCGCCCGGCAACGGCGGTAATAGCCAGAGTGCTGTCGCCCCGCCGGGCCTGTCTTTGGCGGACGTCTCGCTAGAAGATGCAGATGACCGTACCCGCCGGCGGGCTCGCATGCGCGGCGATCTTCGCCAGTTTGGCGCTGTAGCCTGCGCCTACGGCGCCCAGGTCGTAGATCGCGAACTCGTCGATCGTGACGTGCGTTCCTCCATATTGCTCGTAATAACTGCCAATGCTGAACCCCGCGTTCACCACCGAGAAGACCCCGCCCGCGGCCGTTACCGTTGAGGCCAAATCGCCGTTCTTGTAGAAGGTGGTGGTGCTCGCGCCATCGTAGCCTACCACGATGTGCTGCCACTTGTTGAGCGCCAGCGCGGGGCCCAGCTTGTGCCCGGCCGAATAAATGTCGATCCCTCCCGGACAGATGCCGGGCCAATCCCAGAACATCGAGGGCGCGTCGACGGCGCTGCTCATCAGATAGATCCTCCCGGCACTGGCGGGATTGATCCAGAATTCGACCGCCCAGGCGGTGAAGTTGTAGTCGCCGTCCAGCGACGTGCCGCCCGGCAGGTTGCTTCTGAAGCCGCCCCTCTCAGCCTGCCCGAGCGACAGCCCATTGGGGGCTACGGCCGAAGTGACGCGCGTGCCATTGGTTCCCGGTACAAGCGCGCCTCCGCCGTAGGCGCCGTAATTGGTGGCGATCCCCGAAGACTCGTCGAAGGTCCAGTAGTAAGCGGGGCCGTCTTCGAGCACCATGTGCTTGTATGTTATGGGCACAGTGCCCCGGTGCGCGGCGATACTGGCCAGCTTCGCGGCGTAGCCGTAGCCGATGGCGCTCAGGTCGTAGATCGCGAGTTCGTCGAGCAGGACATGCTCGCCATCCCAGACGCCCCCAGCCGTGCCGTTGATGCCGAACTGGTCACCGGTGGCGGAGAAGGCTGCGCCCGCACCCGATACGGTGGCGACCACGGCCCCGTTCTTGTAGAAGGTCGTGGTACTCGCGCCGTCGAACCCCACCACGATATGGCACCATTTGTTGAGCTCCAGCGCCGGCCCCAGCTTGTGGCCGGCGGAATAAATATCGATACCGCCGGGACAGACGCCGGCCCAGTCCCAGAACATCGAGGGTGCGTCGCTCTTGCTGTCCAGCAGGTACATCTTTCCCGTGCCGACGGGGCGAATCCAGAACTCGATTGCCCATTTGCTGAAGTCCGCGCCGCTGGCCAGCAGCGTGCCGCCGGCCAGCGTGTTGCGGAAGCTTCCCTTGGCCGCCAGGCCGAGCGGCAATCCGGCGGGCGTGGCGGTCGAGGCGACGCGCGTGCCCTCCGTGCCCGGCACCAGGATGCCCCCGCTGTCGGCGCCGTAGTTGGTGGCATTGCCCTCGCTCTCGTCGAACGTCCAGTAGTAGGCGGGGGCATCGGCCAGGACCACATCCTTATAGGTCTCCGCCGTCGCGGTCAAACACAAGGCCGTTAGCCCACCCAGCATACACATCGCTGCGCGCATTTTCCGAATGGCTGACATGGCAGTCCCCTCCAGAATACTCATGGTTTGGGTTTGGCGTTGATGTTCGTTTTCAGTTGAGACAGTCTGCGGGCATAGTGGAAGGACTCCAACCCGGCGGCGTGCTTTGGGTCGTACACCACTGGCGGCAGCGCGTCGATGGCCGCTCGCAGTTCCTCCACAGTTGCGCCGCGCCCCTGCATGCGGCCAATCTCCTCGGCGGCATTCAGGAACACGAGCATCTGACGGATGGCGTCGAGCTGAGCGACTAGTTCGTCGAGGTAGTCGGCAGGCGTCATGGTCACCGGCCATGCCGGCTGGAAGCCGGGCGCCAGCTTGATGCTCGTCAAGCCGTGCAGGGCGGCGTTCACCGCGGCCGTACACTCGGCGAGCCATGGGGCGGTGACCTGGCTGTAGTTGACGCTGCGGGTGCGCGCCAGTTCGACCGCCCGCAGGGCAGCCGCAAAGGCCGGCGCATTGGCACGGCCGACGAAACCCTCCACAAAGGCATCGAGCAGCTTCTGCGCGTCCAGCGCTGGGTCCCGCATGAGGTGTCCGGCCACGAACAAACTGGGCATGTTCAGCCCGTGCGTGTTGGCATCCAGACTGTGCCAAGCCAGCTTGTCCGGCGTCTGCGGCGGCAAGCCGCGAAAATAATGCTGCAGTACGTCCGTCCGCACGTACAGGCTGGGCTGAATCTCGTTATCGGCCGTGTACCAGCACCAGATGCCCGCCGGCCGGCCGGCCACGGCGACGGCGTCCAGGAATGCACCCGGCACCGCCGAGATGGCGGAGCGTCCGTCGGCACCGATGGTCATGACGCCGATGACGACATCCGTGTCCCGGTCGAGTCTCGGATGGTTGGCCACACTGCCGGGACCCGTATAACCCGCATAGACCTTGTCCGACATGAACCAGGTGCTCAGCGCGCCGCGAATGCGCGGGTTCCTGGCACGAAAAGCGGCCATGATGGCGTTGTGCTTCTCGACCACGGAATCCAGGTTGCACTGCGGGCACTTGGGACCACCCGGGTCGACCCAGTGCGTGACCACACGGTCCACATGGGGCGCCAGTACGGCCTGTTCGCGATACATGGCTTCCAGCGTGGCGCGTTCCTCGGGCCGGTGCCAATCCATGGTCGGAAACCCGCCCTTGCCGTTGTCCACGCACGTGCCCCAGACGAATTGCGAAACCGAGAGCCCCAGTTCATGCGCCGTCTGGGCCAGGAACAGGCGGCGGCTCTGCCAGGCATCGGGCTCCACCCCTGCCAGCGTCGCGATCCAGGGGATGGAGACGATCTGGATCGAGTTGAACCCGAATGCCTTGAGCATCTCCAGGTGACGACGAAGACGTTCCTCCGTCCAACGCGCCAGGAAGTACCGGTCCTTGAGCTCGGGGGCCATCTGACGCCAGTAACCGGCATCGCCGTCGCAAATGACCGCCTCCCGGACTCGGATGAAGGCGCCCGTCCCGGCTGGCTGCGCCGCTTGCCTGTCCGCGTCGGACGCGCCCGCCGAAGCGGCCCCTGTGACAGCCGCCAGACCGACTACCAGCGCCGCTCCCTGTCCCCATATGTGCATGATCTGATCCATTCCATTCCCTGCCACGGTTGCCCGCACGACCCACTTGGCTCGTACGGTCTAGTATTCTAACCGTGCCGGCGGCATCACGCTACGCGCATTGAGACAAAAACCAAGCATTTCGGGCCACACTTGCCCTTTACAGTCATAAGAAACAAGAGCCAGTCACCCAGCCGGGCGCTGTCGGCATAGAGGATCGCCTGCGCCCGCCGCTCAAAGTCAATTGCCTGTGTAAAAGGGCCATGATCTTCGCCTTGTGCCAGGCGAACCGCAGAACCGCAGAATGACGAAGGAATGCCAAGCTTTGGCGATAGTCGCCTGCGACATTTGGAGATCGGCGTTCGATACCATGACCCCTTGCCCGCGCACTCAAGGAACAATAGCCGCTACACTCGTCTATGCCGGCGACAAGCTGCAGTACATTCGGGCCGACGTTGACGGGCATAACATCCATAACGACACCCATATATACCCATAGGCCCTTCGAAGTCGACTGCCTCTGTAATTGGCTCGTATGGCTCGAATGATTCTTGACATGCCTGCTTTGACTGCATATGATGCATGCATCATGAAGAAACCCATTCAGTATACGCTACGTGGCATTCCCGAATGCACGGACCGCCGTCTGCGGGAAGCCGCCGTCGAGTACGGCACAAGTCTGAATGGCGCAGCCGTGGAAGCGTTGAATCGCGGGTCGGGCACGGGCGCCGAGCCCGTTGTGCACCATGACCTTGACGACCTCATCGGAAGCTGGGTCTCCGATCCCGACTTCGACAAGGCGCTCGCGGACATGGACAAGGTAGATCCGGAGTCATGGGCATGAGAATCGCGATTGACACGAATCGCTACCGTGACTTTTGCGAAGGTCAAGACGACGCCGTGCGCCAAATTCGGGCCGCCACCATGGTCCATATGCCCTTCACGGTCCTGGCCGAACTCCGCGCCGGGTTCGAGTGCAGAAGCCTTGCCCGCCGGAACGAGAGTGCACTCTGCCGTTTTCTGAACAGCCCGCGCGTCGTCGCGCTCTTCGCCGACGAACAGACCACGTTTCATTACGCCCGCATATTTCGCCAACTCCGCCAACAGGGCACTCCGATCCCCACCAACGATATCTGGCTTGCCGCTCTCGTGCAGCAGCACAACCTGTTGCTTTGCTCGCGCGACCGCCACTTCGACGTCCTTCCCCAGTTGGGCCGCGTCAACTGACCCGCCGCGCCGCGTCCGTGCTGCCTGCGCTCGCGCTTGCGCTTACGGCGTGGCAGAAGCCTTGCTCCAATACGCTCGTTCACTCGCGCATGGATAAAACTGGTGGAGTGCGAGCGTCCTCGCGAGCCGTCTCTGCGCAATGCAAGTGCAAGGTTCGGCGGCACAGGCGCGCTACAACATGCACACAGACGCGCGCCAACGCAGCCCGCGTGGAAGCGGGCCCTCCAGATGTCAATACCATCGCCTGTTGAACTGTCCGCGGGAGGGCCGGTTTCCACGCCGGCCTTATCCCGCGCGGATCAAACGCATGGCGCGGCGCACGCGAGCTGGCAACTCTCGCAGTTTTGGGGGCGGGTGAGGCGGGTTGCGAAAACGGGTGTGACCACGTAGAGTATGTGCGCTGACCAGTTCGTCAGCACACCATGGCCAGAGTCATTTTCCAGCCGTCAGGCATCGGCGTCGATGTGCCCGAGGATACGCTCCTGCTGGAGGCCGCGCGCACGGCCGGCGTCGAAATCGAGGCCGCCTGCGGCGGCCGCGGCGCCTGCGGCAAATGCGTCGTGCGCATCGTCGCGGGCCAGGCGGACGGCAGCCCCAGCCTGGGCGTGCTGACGGCCGAGGCCGTGGCCGGCGGCCAAGTGCTCGCCTGCCGCACCCGCGTACCCGCCGGCGGATTGACCGTCGAAGTGCCCGATGCGGCCGGCCGCGAGGGCGGCCGCATCGCCGGCGGCGACGAGACCGACCTGGTGGCCGGCGAACTCCTCCCGCGCAAATGGGAATACGAACCGCTGGCGGTCAAGTGGCGCGTGCGCGTCGCGGCGCCGCGGCCGGAGGACGGCCTCTCGGACCTCGACCGGCTGACGCGCGGCATCCAGTCCGACTGGGGCCCCGCGCCCGTGCATGTACCGCTGAACGTGCTGCGCACGCTGGCGGACGCGATCCGCGCGGCGGAGGGACTGGTCACGTCCACGCTGATCCGCGAAGCCGGCGCACTGCATGTCATCAAGGTCGAGCCGGGCGACCAGACGGCCCGGCACTTCGGCGTCGCCGTGGACATCGGCACCACCACAGTCGTGGTGCAACTGGTGGACCTGACGCTGGCGCGGATTCTGGGCACGCGCAGCGATTACAACGATCAGATCGCCTGCGGCCTGGACGTAATCGGCCGCATCAATTACGCCCGGCGTGCCGAGCGGCTGGAGGAGTTGCGCACGCGCGTGCTGGGCACGGTCAACCGGCTGCTGCTGCAGGTCACCGCCGGCGCCGCCGTCGAACCGCACGAGATCTGCAATGCCGTGGTCTCGGGCAACACAACGATGATGCACCTGCTGCTCGGACTGAAGCCCGAGTACATCCGCATCGAACCATACGTGCCGACCGTCCACACCGTGCCGTACGTCACCGCCGCCGAAGTCGGCATCGGCATCAATCCCGAATCCTGGGTCTGCTGCTCGCCTTGCGTGGGCAGTTACGTGGGCGGCGACATCACCGCCGGCCTGCTCTGCACCGACCTGGCTACGGACACGGAGGAGATCAACCTCTTCATAGACATCGGCACCAACGGCGAGATGGTGCTCGGCAACCGCGACTTCCTGATGACCTGCGCCTGTTCGGCCGGACCAGCCTTCGAGGGCGGCGGCATCGGCTGCGGCATGCGCGCGTCGGTTGGCGCCATCGAGCGCGTGGAGGTGGACGCCGCCAGCGGCATGCCCACCTGCGCCACCGTCGGCAACGTGCCGCCCAAGGGCCTGTGCGGATCGGGCATGATCGGACTGCTGGCGAACCTGCTGCGGACCGGTTGGATCGACGCCGGCGGCAAGCTGAACCGCGCGCGCCCTTCGCGGGCGATCGAGGTGGACGGCCGGCGGGCGCGCTATGTGCTGGCGCCGGCGGAAGCCAGCGGTCGGGACGGTCCCATCGCCATTGACGAAATCGAGATCGAAAGCATCGTGCGCGCCAAGGCCGCCATCTACGCCGCCTGCCGTCTTCTGTTGCAGCATGCGGGTATCGGCTTTGAGGATCTGGGGCACGTTTACATTGGCGGCGGCTTCGGCCGCTACCTGGATCTCGAACAGGCCAAGGTCATCGGCCTTGTGCCCGACCTGCCGCGCGATCGCTTCCACTACGTCGGCAACTCGTCGCTGATGGGTTCCTACATCGTGCTCGTGTCCCAGGACTACCGCCGCCGTCAACTGACGCTGGCCGGACGCATGACCTACGTGGACCTCGGCGCCGATCCCGGGTACATGGATCAGTACACCGCCGCGCTCTTCCTGCCGCACACGGACGCCTCGCTGTTTCCCAACGTGCGGTCTTTGCTGGAGCGCACTTGAACGATGACCAACAAGGAAGAGGCACTGGCGCTGGCGATCAAGCTGGCTGTTGACCGGCTGGCGGAAAAGAGCGATCTGCCGGCCCGTTGCGCGCGCCTGGGTTTGAGCGATCCCGCCGCGGCCGACGGCACGGTGCACCTGCCCTTTCTGGGCCGGACGCTGGCGTTGCGTCCGCCGGTATTCGCGGCCAGCGTGCTGGAAACCGGTCTCGCAGCCAAGCCGGCCGACCGGCTGCTGGCGCTGCACTACCTGCTCTGCGACACGGCCGTGCAGCCGGAGGGCAACTGGATATCTTTCCGCGATTTCCCGGGCGGGGCCTTCTACTGGCAACCCTTCCTGTCGCGCACGATCCAGCCGTTGATCGCGTCTGTCGGTAACGATCTGGACTTGCTGAGAACGCGTCTGGCAAGGCTCTCCGCGCGCCTCGAAGCGGGTCCCGCCGACGGACTCGCGGCGCGCATCGCGGCTGTCGGCCGGGTAGATGCGTTACTGGTTTACCACGCCGGCGACGCGGAATTCCCCGCCGCGGCCGACCTGCTGTTCGACGCCTGCTGCCGGCGTGTCTTCTGCGCCGAGGACGCCGCCGCCCTCGCCAGCCGCATCTGTCTGAGCCTGGTATAGAGCCAAATATTCGCGTCATTCTCATGCGTTCATGACCGCCTGGTGTTCGGCGATGTGCGCGCAGGCGGCGTTCAGCGCGAGGCAGTCCTCGCGGGTGAGGGGCATGCTGCCGTGAACGGCAGCCACAGAACGGGACAAGATGAGCAGCCGGCCTTGGACGCATAGGTCGAAGTAGCGCCCGTTGGGCTTGAACCCCGGCGGGAAGCCACCAGGCTTCAGCAGGATGACGTCCCCGGCTGGCGCATCGAGAATGGCGGTGGCGATGGCGCGCTCGCCGGGCGAGATGAAGGGCGAGACGATGACCACGCCTTGCGCGGCCTCTTCCCGCACCTCTTCGCGCCACGCCTCGATCTCGCCAGCGGTCGCCTTGCGGGAGACCCTCAGGGCCAGCCTCTCGGGACGATCGAGCAGAAAGCGGTTGCCGTAGCCGTCCCAGCGCTGGCCGGGCGGCAGCGCGGGGTGCTGCAGGCCTGCGACGGTGCGGAACAAGTCGGGGTGCGCCTGCTTGAGGCAATAGCGCCGCGGGTTGTCCAGGATGTAGCGCGTGTAGGCCTGCAACGAACCGCGGCGCCACACAATGCGGTCGTTGTAGCCGGGGTTCCAGAGCGTGAGGGTGGCGTCGCCGTAGCGGTCGCGCAGGGCGCTGGTGCATTGGGACTTGAAAGCGCGGACTGGGACGCCGACGGGTTTCTCCATGCGCTCGGTGACGCGCACTATGCCGTGCATATGGTCGGGCATGATGCAGAGCGTGGAGAGGGCGATCTGGGGGTAGTCCCGCGGGATGCGGTGCCAGAGGTCGCGGACCAGCGAGCCGTCGGCGCTTAGCTTGCAGGCGTTGTTTTCGCAGACCCCGAACCAGGGGCGGCGCTGGTGCGTGGTGACCGTGACCATGTAGAAAAAGGGGTCGCGGTAGTCGTGGTTGAAGCAGCGGCGCAGCATACTGTGCCGGAACGCCCCGTGAACGGGGCGCACAGGACCGCCTACAGTCCTGTGAGCGGTGTCTACACCGCGGTCCGTTCTTCCTGCGCCACCCATCCCGTACCCTCCTGCGTCCATGTTCTCATTTGAGCACAGTAACAACGCCCCCTCTTCTCCTCAAGGACCGACTTCGGGTGACACTTGTCTTGCGCCGCCGGTTGCGTTAGCATGCTCTCATTAAAGAAGGGCCGTAAACATGCCTGCTTTCGAATTCTGGAACGACGCCGGCGCCACCATCCATCCCGTCAGCATGGCGGACTACCTGCCGCGCCCGCAACTGCGGGAAGTCCAGCTCCACCGCCTGAAGGTGGTGGTGGAGCGCGCCTACACGCATGTCCCGCTGATGCGCCAACGCATGGATGAACGCTGTTTCAAACCCGAGGATCTGCGCACGCTGGCGGACATTGCCAAGCTGCCGTTCACGGTCAAGGCCGATCTGCGCGACACTTATCCCTTCGGGCTCTTCGCCAGCCCGCTGAGCGACATCGTGCGCCTGCACGCCTCCAGCGGCACGACCGGCAAGCCGATCGTCGTGGCCTATACGCAGAACGACATGGAAGTCTGGAAGAACGTCATCATGCGCACGATGGCCGCCGGCGGCGTGCGCCGCGGCGACATCCTGCAGAACGCTTACGGCTACGGACTCTTCACCGGCGGCTTGGGCGTGCACTACGGCGCCGAGGCGCTGGGCGTGACCGTAATCCCGATTTCCGGCGGCAATACCGACCGCCAACTGATGGTGCTGCAGGACTTCGGCGTCACCGCCATCACTTGCACCCCGAGCTATTTCCTGCACATCGCCGACGAAGCCGCCAAGCACGGCATTGACATGCAGAAGCTGTCGTTGCGCGTCGGCTTCTTCGGCGCCGAGCCCTGGACCGAGGAGATGCGTCAGCGCATCCAGAGCCTGGCCTGCATCCGCGCCTACGATATCTACGGCCTTTCCGAGATCATCGGCCCCGGCGTGGCCGCCGAGTGCCAGGAGCAGTGCGGCCTGCACATCTTTGAGGACCACTTCTACCCCGAGATCATTGACCCCGATACGGGCAAGACGCTGCCCGACGGCGCCACCGGCGAACTGGTGCTGACCACGCTCAGCAAGGAGGCCATGCCGATGCTGCGCTACCGCACGCGCGATATTTCGCAACTGGTGGCCGAACCCTGCGCCTGCGGCCGCACCCTCCGCCGCTTGCGCCGCATCAGCGCGCGCTCCGACGACATGCTCATTATCCGTGGCGTCAATGTCTATCCCACGCAGATCGAGGCCGCGCTGCTGAAGGTGGACGCGGTTCTGCCGCACTACCAGATCACGGTCACGCGCGAGCACGACCTCGACCAGATGGACGTGCAGGTCGAGGTGCTGCCGGCCTACTTCAGCGACGAAGTCAAGTCGCTCGAAGCCCTGCGCCGCCGCATCGGCGAGGCCATCGAGCACACCACCGGCGTGCGCGCGCGCGTGCAACTGGTGGAGCCCAATACCGTGAAGCGCAGCGAGGGCAAAGCCCAGCGCGTGCGCGACCTGCGCAAACTCAAGTAAGGTGATCTGTCCGCGACGGAGAACAACCATGACCATCAAGCAAATCTCGCTCTTCCTCGAAAACAAGCCCGGCCATCTGAACGCCATCTGCCGCACCCTGGCCGACGCCAAGATCAACATCGTCACGCTCTCGCTGGCCGACACCCAGCAGTTCGGCATCGTGCGGCTGATCGTCGAGCAGTGGCAGCGCGCCCAGCAGGTGCTGGAGGCCGCCGGCTACGTCGTCAACGTGCGCGACGTCGTGGCCGCCACCGTGCGCGACGAACCGGGCGGCATGGCGCAGATACTCGACCTGATCCAGGCCGCGGGCGTCAACATCGAGTACATGTACGCCTTCACCTTCAAGCATGGCAGGGAGGCCGTGCTGGTCTTCCGTTTCGATCAGCCCGACAAGGCGGTCGCGGCGCTGAAGCAGGCCGGCCGGGATGTGCTGAGCTCGGTGGATCTTTTCAAGGAGGCGGCCGGCCAGTAGCCGCCACCGGGGAACTGCCGCCGTCATGACCAAGCCCGTAGTGGAGAACGCCTTCTGGCAGCCCGAGGCGGAGCGGATGCCGCGGGTCGAACTGGCGGCGCTGCAGCTCACGCGCCTGCGAGCCATGGTGGCGCGCCTGACCGCCAACGTGCCCTTCTACCGCGATGCCTGCGCGCGGGCCGGCGTGACCGGCGACAACATCCGTTCGCTGGACGACCTGCGCCGCCTGCCGTTCACCACCAAGGCTGACTTGCGCGACAACTACCCGCTGGGCTTCATGGCCGTGTCGCGCCGCGAGGCGGTGCGTTACCACGGCTCCAGCGGGACTACCGGCAAACCCACCTTCGTGGCCTATACGCGGCGCGACCTGGAGACCTGGGCCGACCTCTGCGCCCGTTTCCTGGTGGCGACGGGCGTGCGGCCGGAGCACACCGCGCAGGTCTCCTTCGGCTACGGACTCTTCACCGGCGGCTTCGGACTGCATTACGCGCTCGAACGCATCGGCGTGGGCGTGATCCCGGTGTCGAGCGGCAACAGCGACCGGCAGTTGACCATCCTGCAGGACATGGCGCCGGAGGTGCTGATCAGCACACCCAGCTATGCCCTCAAGCTGATGGAGGGCATCCAGGCGCGCGGTATTCCGCGCGGCAGCCTGGGGTTGCGCTTCGCGCACTTCGGCGGCGAGCCATGGACCGAAGACATGCGCGCGCGCATCGAGGCGGGGCTGGGCATCCTGTGCTTCAACAACTACGGCCTCTCGGAGGTTCTCGGCCCGGGCGTCAGCGGCGAGTGTCCCTGGCGTAACGGCATGCACATCGCCGAGGATCATTTCATCGTCGAGGCCATCAATCCCGAGACGCTCGAACCGGCGCCGGAAGGCGAACCCGGCGAGCTGGTCTTCACGGCGCTCACCAAGGAGGCCTTCCCGCTGCTGCGTTATCGCACGCGCGACATCGCCACGCTGACACGTGTCCCCTGCCCCTGCGGGCGCACGCTGGCGCGCATGGGCCGCATCACCGGCCGCACCGACGACATGCTGATCATCCGCGGCGTCAATGTCTTCCCCTCGCAGATCGAGGAGGCCCTGCTGCGCGTCGAGGGCACGGCCCCGCATTACCTGATCGAGATTGCGCGGCCCGGCGCGCTCGACGAAGCCACCGTGCACGTCGAGATCCGGCCGGAAACATTCTCCGACAGCATGAGCGAAATGCAGGCGCTGCGCGACCGCATCGGCCGCGCCATCCAGGCCGTCACCGGCCTGGGCATGCACATCGAGCTGGTCGGCCCGCAAACCCTCGAGCGCTTCGAAGGCAAGGCCAAACGCGTCCTCGACCGCCGCAAGGCGTGAGCTCAGCGGACGATGAGGGTGGTTCTGGGTGGCAATGGCCGGAGCTGGTCCACCGTAACCCGGTCAGCGTAGTAGTTCACCCGCCCCGTGACCCCGTCCTCGAAAGCGACCTGGGTGAAGGGCCCGTACTTGGTGTTGAAGGTCATGACCGTCACGACCATACCCGGCGCGAACGGCGCCAGGCTGGTGCGGCCGATGACCAGCGATCCTCTCAGGTGGGCATGGCCGGCGATCGCGATCGGATGGAATCCCTTGACCGGGTCTATCGAGATTCTGAGCGTGCCGCGCTCGTTCTGCGTGAAGCTGCCCGCCTGCACTTCCTGATCGGCGCCCGCTACATGCAACTCGGCTCTGCTTTCGGTCAACTGCGCGAACTCGATGCTGCCCGCGCTCAATGTCCCGCCCGTGATTTCGTACGAGGAGGTCGGACAGGCATATCCGATCAGCAGCTTGCCGTCAATCGTGTTGGTGCCTCCCGATTGCGTGGCCGTGCCGACCGTATCGTAGTGATAGCCCACGGTCTCCTCAGGAGAATGCAGCGTCCCCCCGGTCATGGCAAAGTCGCCACGCGCGTATCGCTGGCTCGCGACCCAGAGTTTTCCCAGGTGGACGTCTCCGCCGCTTAGCGTCCAGCGGGCTGTCGCGACCGTATCGTTCAGGTTTCCAAGGTACAGGTTGCCGCTGACGTTGAAGATTCCGTCCTGCGTGACCAGATGGGAGTCGTTACTGACGGCCTCCCCTACAATCATGGTCGTCACCTCCACGACGCCCCCACTCTGCGTGAATGTCGCCTCGCTATCGTTGCCCGCGCCGAGACGCATGGTTGGGGTCGCCAGTCTCCCTCCCGTCAGCGAGAGCCACCCACGGCTGTTGTTGCCTCGCGCCAGGATGATCTCCGCCGTGCCGGTGACCGTACCGCTGGTCTGCGTCCAGATTCCGGTCACGCCGGTGGGTTGGTTCTCGCCCGCGGCGATCCAGATGGTGGGCGCCACGACGCTGGCGCTGCCACCGACACTCATGTCGCCGCGCATGTAGTTGTACTTGCCCACGCTGAGGAGGTTCGCGAGCCTGAGGTCGCCGCCGGTCATGCGATAGGAACCGTTGGCGGTCCAGCCGATGTCCAGCTCGGTCGCATAAGCCGCTCCCCCAGACTGGTACCAGTCGCTCCGCGTATCGGCGCCACCGTATCCGGAAACCAGCTTGTCGCAGTTCGTGATGGTCCCGCCGCTCTGATGGAACGCGCCCACGCCGGCCCCGTTCCAGCATAGATGAACTTCTTTCGGTTTCAGCGTGCCGTTGACAAGCGCATACGTGGAGGTCGAGCCGGCCGCCGCGTTGCGGGCAACGTCAATGGCTGCGGCAATAGTGACAGTGCCCGCCTGCTGCGTGTATGAGCCGGTGCCCCAGATCTCGAGGTAGTTGGCCGACACCGTTCCGCCCGTCTGCAACACGTCGCCTCGGGCCGGACCGCCGGCGATGTTGAGTGTCGTGACGAGTCTGAGGTCCGAGCCGATCTCCAACCGGCCCGACCCGCTGCCATTGTACCCGACTTGTGTCTCGTTAGCCTCGGCCGGAAGGGAGATTGTGGCCGTGCGGCCGTTCCGGATGATGGCCACATCGCTTCCCGCGATTGTCGGCACCTGGGCCGGGTTCCAATTGTTCTGGTCGTGCCAGCTTCCGCTGGCAACGCTGAACTCGATGTTTGCCGCCCGCAGGCCGAGACCGCCAGACAGCAGCAACCCGATCGCCGCCAGCCCCGCCAGACGTATTTCGATAGTCATCGTTCTCATCTTGTTCATGTCATTTCTCCGTACCGTCTCACGCGTTAACGCACTCACAAACAACTTTCAGGGTTGCCCTCGAGTCTCCGTCGCTGCAGGCCCGTCCGCCACCGTGGCGCCCTCGACCAGCCGGCAGGGAATCAGACAGTCTTCCCGCGGTTCGCGGCCCTCGATCATGGCGATCAGCCGTTCGATCGCCGCCACGCCCTGGTCCGTCGGCGACTGCGACACGGTCGTCAGCGGCAGGCGCAGCATGTCGCGATGGCCGAACACATCGCCGAAGCCGACGACGGAGAGATCGCCCGGCACCGAGCGGCCGGCACGTGTTAGCGACTCGATCAGTTTCAGCGCCATGTGATCGTTGATGCAGAAGACCGCCGTAACTTCCGGATGCGCCTTAAGCGCCTCCTCCGCGCTGCCGAGAACGGCGTCATGTTCCCGCTGCACGATGTACTCCTCGCGCACCGGCAGTCCGGCCTGGCGCAAGGCCGCGGTGTAACCGTCCGCGGAAAACGCCGGCCAGGGATTGACGAACAGTATGCGCCGGTGACCACGGCGGATCAGGTAATCGGTGGCCATGCAAGCCCCCGCGCGGATGTCCGAAAGCACGTTGACGGCCCCCGGCAGCGGCACGGCCGTCGGCGCCACGAAGAGCAGCTTGGTGTGCTGCGTCAGCAGCCGGGCATACACCGTTTGCGGCCAGGGCAGCGAGAAACGCGGAACCACGGCGATCCCCTCGACGCGGTATTGCATCAACTCGGCCAGGTCGTGGTCGTCCGTCTCGAAATCCTCGTTCCACTGGCACGGCAAGATCATGTAGCCCTGCCGGCGTGCCCGGGTCTCCATGGCGGTAAGCAGCGTGGCATACAGGTTGTCATGAAAGGTTGGCAGCAGCGCCCCGATGAGATTGGTCCGCCCTTGCGCCAGCGATCGGGCGATGCGGTTCGGCCGGTATCCCATGGCCTCCGCGGTGGCCCGCACGCGCGCGATGGTGTCGCGCCCGATATCCCGATGGCCACGCAAGGCCTTGCTCACCGCCACATGGGTGATTCCCAGCCGCTCGGCAATCATCTTCTGGCTGACCATATCCGACCCACCTCAGTTCGTTGTGGTTGTGGCCGTGCCACAGCTACTATGTCCCCATGCTGCTCCCATGTCACCTGACCATGATGGATGTTCCACGAATCCGCACGGGATGGAGTTGGTCCAGCGTAATCATGTTGCCAAGGTAGTTCACCCGGCACGACACGTCGTTCAGGAAATTGGTCTTCGCGAACGTGCCGGAGCGACTGTTGCAGGTCATCACCGTGACCACCATGCTGGGCTCGAACAGGGCGTTGTTCGTGCGGCCGATCGTCAAGGCGCCGCCCAATGAGGCAGCTCCGCCGACCGCGATCGGCCGCATGCCGCCGTCTTGTTCCAACGTGAGCGCCAGTGTTCCTCCGGGATTCTGAATGTAGGTGCCGGCAACGTTCACTTGCGGCGTCACTCCAACCACATGGAGCGTGCCTGTCCCATACGTTGGGCACCCAAGATCGATTTTGCCCGCGCTCAGCCGTCCGCCGTTGATGCGATAGACGGAACTCGTGGCGGCATTACCGATGAGTAACTGGGTGTTGACTGTGTTTGTGCCACCCGACTGTGCGAAGGTGCTCGTCGAGCTCCACCAGTAGCCCACTGCAACGATGTTGGCAGTCAACGTTCCGCCGGAGAGATTCACCACGCCGTTCGCGCGTTCGTTGCCGCCCATGTAGAGACTGCCCCCAATGGATACGGTTCCGCCTTCGATGTTCCAGCAACCCATGCCGTCGGAGCCATAGCCCACATTCGCGTTCCCCGATGGCGCGTTGGTCCCGCCCTGGGTGATCATGATGGCGTTGGTGCTGCCTGCAACGGCGAGGGTGAAGCCAACCGGGGTCAGCATGCCGCCTGTCTGCGTGAAGATGGCGTCGCTTGTGGCCGCTCCGCAGAGGGCCAGGTTCGGAGTCGAGAGGGTCCCCCCGCTCATCGTGTACCGTGCTTTGCCATTGGAGTAGGGCGCCAGGTACATCAAGGTGGAGGCGTTCACCGTGCCTCCGGCTTGAGCCCAGAGTCCCGTGCAGTCGCCGGCGGGTTCTCTTGCCCCGATGTAAATGTTCGGACTGACAACGTTGGCTGACCCGCTGACCTGCACCTCGCCCTGAACGGAGCCCGTCCTTACCACTTTGATCGCGCCGGTCATTCTCAGTTCGCCGTTCGTGATGACGTAGCAGCCGGCGGGAGCGGCTTCATTCACGACCAGGGTATCGCCGAGGTTAGTGCCGCCCCATTGGTAATAGTACCCGGCGGACGAATGGCCCACGTAGGTGTAGAGGGTGTTCGACACGATCCCGCCGTACTGAAAGAACCTTCCTGCTCCCGCGTCCGCCCCCACGGCCATCGTGCTGGGTTCCAGCATGCCCGTGACCAGAACGTAGTCCGCCGTCTTGCCGGACACTCCGTAGGGATTGACCCAAAAGGTGCCTGTTACCCGCACTCTCCCCGCTTCTTGTGTGTATGTGCCATACCTCCACACATTCAAGGTTCCCGCCGTAACAGCACCTCCTGTCTGGCGGACCGATGACGGGGCCGTGATCCCAATGTTGAAGACCCCTCCCACAGTCAATGCCGCTCCATCCACGATGTCGGCCTTTCCGCCGACGGCATCGGGCCAGGCGATGTTGAAGTCTTTGGACGACGCGACCGTCGAGATCGTGACCTTGCCGTTGTTGTGCACCTGCGCGATGTCGTCGGCGGTCGGGATCGCCAGCGTGTCCCAACTGTTCGTATCATTCCAGTCGCCCGCCGCTACGTTGAGGTTGAGCGTTGTTGCCGCGCGAACGCGCGCGTCGCCGAGGCCCAGTCCCAAGACGCATGCCAACACCACGAACCGTCTCGATTTGCTGCTCATCATCGCTCCCATCGTTGTTGTGCTTTCCTTATTCTGTTTCTGCAAGTGCCTCTCGTGTTCATGTCATTTCTCCGTACCGTCTCACGCGTTAACGCACTCACAAACAGCTTTCAGGGTTGTCCTCGAGTCTCCGCCGCTTCCGGCCCGTCCACTTGCGGCCAGGGCAGCGAGAAACGCGGAACCACGGCGATCCCCTCGACGCGGTATTGCATCAACTCGGCCAGGTCGTGGTCGTCCGTCTCGAAATCCCCGTTCCACTGGCACGGCAAGATCATGTAGCCCTGCTGGCGCGCCCGGGTCTCCATGGTGGTAAGCAGCGTGGCATGCAGGTTGTCATGGAAGGTTGGCAGCAGCGTCCCGATGAGATTGGTCCGCCCCTGCGCCAGCGATCGGGCGATGCGGTTCGGCCGGTATCCCATGGCCTCCGCGGTGGCCCGCACGCGCGCGATGGTGTCGCGCCCGATGTCCCGATGGCCACGCAAGGCCTTGCTCACCGCCACATGGGTGATTCCCAGCCGCTCGGCAATCATCTTCTGGCTGACCATATCCGACCCACCTCAATTCGTTAAAGCCGTAGCTTACACGCTTAAGTAGACCGTGTCAACCCCGGTAACGGGACCTAGACTTCGTGGGGTGCGAGCCAGTTCAGTTGACTGGCGGAGGGGAAAGGGTTCGGGGTCCAGGGCTCAGATGTCGAAATGCCCCTTCTTTGGCCGGGATGGAGTGGACCATGTTCTTCGTCCTATACCAAGCCAACTGCAGAACCGCAGAATATCGAACCGCAGAATGACGAAGGAAAGGCAAAAAAATCTAGAATTCAAGCCTGAAACCTGAAGTCTGGTCTGAGAGCCCGAACGTTCATATCGGCCGGCGCTGGTCTAGCTTGCCAGCAGGATGCGAATGACATCCTCCGCCGTGTAGTCCACTTGTCCCGGCCGGCAGAAACGGCCGACATCGGCAAAGTCGTCGCCCAGGGTGAGCAAGGGCTGCTCGTGGCTGCCGTTGTCGAGAAGTTGCGCCAGGCCCACGTTGGCGGTCAGCGCATTGCAGAGACACTTGCGTCCCACACTATCGGCCGCCTGGCCCCCTTTGGCAAGATAGGCCGCCTCGGGTTCGGCCGGGCAGCGATAGCCGATCGAGCCATTGGCCCGGCGGAAAAGCTTGCGCAGAAAGCCGAGATCGCAGGAGCGGCGGCGCCGCTGGTAGACGTCCGGGGCGGAAAGCGTCCCCTCGAGTTGCGCGACCTTGAAGGGGAAACCCGTGGGCGAAGCCGCCGGATCGGTGAAGACGCGCGCGTCGCCATCGAGCGCCTTGCGGACCAGAGCTTGCCGGAGTTCGGGTGTCAGCCCCGACTCCACGCATAGCGCAAAGGCCGTGCCCACCTGCACGCCCGCGGCGCCCTCCGCAAGGGCTGCCCGTAAACGTTCCGGCGACCCGTAGCATCCGGCCAGCCAGAAAGGCACGCCCAGATGGCGCATGACGGACAGGTCCACCACATCGCGCGGCCCGTAGATCGGTTGCCCGTTGCCGGTAAGTTTCAGGGGGCCGCGGGGCGGCGCGTTGTGGCCGCCCGCGCGCGGACCTTCGACGATGAAACCGGCCACGGCGCCATTGGAGCGGCGCCAAAGCATGGTCGCCAGCGCATCGGCCGCGACGATCGGCAAAAAGTCGGGCCGCAGCAGCGGCGCCAGCGTGTCAGTTCCCTCCTTGAATGCGCCGGGGTCGAACTCCATGCGATAGATGTCGTTGGCGGCGGCGGCGCCGATCTGCACCGGGTAGCTGACCGGTGCGTGCCTGGCCAGCGCGTCCAGCACGCCGGGAATCTCGACCGGTATCCCGGCGCCCATGATGACCACCGCCACGCCGGCCAGCATGGCGCCGTAGAGGGACGGCAGATGCGGCAACTGAATCTTTTCCAGGTAGTTGATCCCGACCGGCTGGGTGTGCCCCTCTCGTGCCAGGAAAACCTCGACGAAATTGGCCGCGATGCACATCTCCTGCGTCCGGCGCCCGCCCTCGACCACATGCATGGGCAGGGGCTTATAGGGAGTCCCCAGCGGTTTGCCGCCGGGAATGAAATAGGCGTCCAGGAGGCGTTGCGCCATCTCGCGAAACGGGAAAGCGTTCAGCGCGCGCCGGATATGACCTTCAGGATCGCCATCCTGAAGGCGCCGGCCGAAGACTTGATCCAGGCCGGTTCCGGACACCACACCCAGTTGCCCGGTACGCGACACGGCTCTCGCCAAGCGCCAGTTGGACACCGCCGCGCCCATGCCGCCCTGTATGATCTTTGGAGGATTGACGTTCAAATAGGCCTCGAACTACCTCCACTGTACTCTCTCCGTCGGGAAATAGCTGCAACCAATGGCGGAGGGAGAGGGATTCGAACCCCCGGTACCTTGCGGCACGCCGGTTTTCAAGACCGGTGCTTTAAACCACTCAGCCATCCCTCCGGAACAGTGGGTATCGCTCGAAGCCGGGATCATACGCCAACGCGGCAAGTACCAGCAAGCGGAGACACGGCGACTCGCGCCCCGAATGAATGAATAAGCGCCGCGTCCGAAGCGTCTATATGACAGAAACGCCATCGGTCACAAGAACGAGAGGCCGACCATGAGAAAACTTCTGACTATATTGCTTGCGGGAATGATGATGGTGACAGCGGGGTGGCCCTCCGTCGCCGAGGCACGGCCGCACGGCAGGCCGCCGATGCATCGTGGCGGCCCTACAGTGGTCTATCGCGGGCACGGTGGCGGGCACGGTGGCTGGCACACGGCCGGCACTTTGATGGCCGGCGTGCTGATCGGCAGCGTCCTGCAGAGCGCCTGCTACGCGGCCCCGACGCGCCGCGAAGTCGTCTACGTCCAGCAGCAGCCCGTGGTGTACCAGCCGGCGCCAGTAGTACAGTATGCGCCGCCGCCGGTTGTCGTCGTCAGGCAGGAGTCCGTCACGGAGACGGTCTGGGTGTTGAACTCCAACGGCTCGCAGACGCCGGTCGAGTTGCGCCGCGCTGACGGGGGACGGTACATCGGCCCCAAGGGCGAGTACTACACGCAGTTCCCCACGAACGAGCAGCTCCGTCAACTCTACGGAATGTAAGCGCTATTAAGGCCAATGGCCCGATAGATCAACGGGTAATCGGACAGTAGCGCATGCACTTGTCAGTGCGAACAATGCGGTCAATTTGTCGGGTCAGGCTTGGGCTCCGTGACAGACTCAGGTTGCTCGGGCTTTACGCCGCGCCAGTAGATTGACTCGGTCGGCCAGTGGAGAAACTCCCAGAGCGTTTGGACGCCGCCACTGAGATTCGCAAGGCGCTCAAGGAGCGGGAATACCGCGAAGGACCAACGGCCGTAGTGCAGGCCGGGGCAGAAGGTCAGCCGCGCAGCGACCGTACGGAAATAGCGGACGTTGGTGTAGTAGACCAAGTCGTCGCAGCCGATGTCATGCATGTAGGCGAGGGTAATACGATGGCGATGACTGGTGAGGTGAGCCGCGAGTCCGCCGGCGTGCGGAACCGAGACCTCCCACGTGCCGCCGGGCTTGAGGATGCGATGTACCTCGCGCGCCACGCGCGGCACGTCCGTCATGTGCTCCAGAACATGCGACATGTAGACTGCGTCCACGGAGCCATCCGCCCAAGGCCAGGGGAATTGCTCCAGGTCTACCTGCATGTCCGCTTCGGGGCAGTATAGATCGACTGAGAGATAGCCGGGCTTGCGGCGGCGGCCGGCGCCGAGATTGAGACAGAGCGGCGCGGAACTGGTGGAGTGGGCGTTCATTGTCTGCATCGCAGATTGGCGGAGAGGGGGGGATTCGAACCCCCGGTGCCCGGTTAGGGCACACGGCATTTCCAGTGCCGCACCATCGGCCAGCTCGGTCACCTCTCCACTACATTGATCCGCCTGCTAGGGTACATGAGCGCTCCGCGCCTGACAATTTCAAAACGCCTTTGCCATGGAGTAAAGGTTCAGAGCCGTCTTTTCATAGAAGTCGGCGATTCCCTTGGCCCGTGCCGGCGTGATCGCCCGGTAGTAGCCTGGACCGGGGTCCATGGCGGCGCGGACTCGGCAGGCGTCTATGCAGCTTAAGGCGGCGTCAACCAAAGTCCGCTCGTAGTCTTGAGCAGGTTTGGTCTTCAACCGTTGCTGCAGGGCCGACAACGCGGCGTGTGGTTCTCGGAGCGAGCTGGGCAAATCCGCCCGCGCGTTCTTTCGCTCCGCGGGCGCGACGAGGGCAGGCGTTACGGGGTATGGGGCATAGGCCTGTTCTTGGGCTCCCCCCGCTGTCGTAATCTCAACCGTCGCTTCGTCCGGCAGATCCTCGTAGAGCAGATCTATCCGATCCTGCGTCTTCACATCCAGTTCCCTGCCATTGACCGTGACTGATCGGATCTCCGGCCCGTTGTTGATGCAGGCGATGCGGATGCTCTTCGCCCCAAATCGGACCGGCACCTTCTGGACATAACGCGCGATCGAGCCGGGGACACGCGGGCGTAAAATCAGTCGGTCAGCCCGGTACTCATAATCGAACAAGCCGCGCACGGTGGCTGCCGGAATGGCGAAGTTGTCCACCATCACGGCCACGCCGGCCACCTGGTTGCCTCCCCCGTCGGACCAGATGTTGTTTGTGTTCTCTCCCCGTTGGCTCCACGGGGCATCCATGCGAAAGTCTTTCGCCCACTTCATCGCCCGTGTGGCCGACCGGTACGCGTCCGCGAACTTGCCGAGACGGAAGTACGCCAGGATGGCCCGGCCCTCGACCGTACCCCAGGCGCCGCCGTTGACCCACGCGCCAAACTCGCGGACTCCGTAGATTCCCACTTCCGGCCGCCCCGGTACTTCGCCTCCAGTTACATGGCCCCAGTTCCAGTACGTATCGTCCAGACCCGGGGCATTGGTCAGCAGGAAGTCGAAAGGTCGAATTTCAGCAAACGACGCAATCCTGTTATAGATGGTCTCGGCCGTCTGCTCGTCCACAACACGCAAAGCCACGGCGTCAACATTGGCCACGCCCTCAAGATAGCCGAACAACCGTTGCCCCAGCACCCCGTGCTTGGTCCCATCCGGCTCGACGGACTTGACGAAATAGCCTTCATCGGTCAACAGCAACGCCAGTGAATCGCGCGTCAGACGTTGTCGGCATTCATAGACAGCGCACAGTGCCCCGTCGCCGACGAGCCTGCAGAGTTCCACCATGCGATCCAAGGCCGCCAGATAGGTTATGGATAGCCCCGCCAGGTATCCTTTCCCGAAGGTTCCGTCGGGCATCTTGGCGCCGCCGTAGCTCGGCGCCAACAGGTTACAGGCCGGGCCAACGAGGAAGAGGTTGTTCTTCGGATCCTTCGCGCGCTCAATGAAGTCGCATGCCCGAGTCATTCCCGGCAGATACCTTACCGCCGCTGCAGCATCGCGACTGCGCAGGAGTATTTCCGCCTGCATTACGACTCCCGCCGCGGTGGCCTCGTAGAACCAGTCGTGATCCTCCGGCAGGCCGTCGCCTTGTTTGAAGACGATCTCTCCAGGCCGGGCACAGTCGCCCAGACACCCGTCAGGTGCGACCAGGGAAGACTGAGGAGTGGCGGTCGGACTCCCTCGATGAAGGCTCATGCGCCGGCCATCGCCCTGATTGTCCCAAAACAGGTCCCACGACCGCTGCAGCATCGAGAACCAGGGCTGGGCCAGGAAGGGCGTCGCCGCATAGGAGAAACCGTAGCTGTTCTGGATCCACCAGGCCCCCCAACCTGCTCCCTCGACAAACGTACCCCATTCGGGCTGGCACAACATGGCAATATTCGGGACTGTCGGATTGGGATGCAGAAAGGCGAACGATTCGTCAATCAGGCGCAGGAACGCCTCGTCGCCCTCGCCTTCGCAGTAAAGACCTTTATAGGATGCTTTTCTCACACTCATCGTCTCCCCATGCCGTCGCTCGGAATATGGCCAATGGCTCGATTCATGATAGTTGATTCCGCTCGCTGAACATAGGTGCTATCGACTCCAATAATCCGAATCATTTCCTCTCCGTTCGCACCCGCGTTCTGCCGCTCCGTCGCGCAATGCTTGATGCTGCGGGCGCGGCGTGTCATACTCTCGCCGTATCACGCCGGTTGCCCCGGCTTGGTGCAGGAGGCACCACCTCCAACCCGCTGTTCCGTATGCAAGTCAACCTCCACGAAGACACTCGGTCCGCGGCGCTCCAGCAGCCGGGCGTTCCGGCGCGCGAGTCGCCGGCGCCGCCATGCGCCGCGGCTCCCGAAGTGAGCGTGATCCTGCCGGTCTATAACGAAGCGGCCTGTATTGTCGCCGTGCTGCAAGAACTGGCGACAACGCTGGCCGCGTGCCTGGGACGCCCCTTCGAGATCCTGGCGGTGGACGACGGTTCCACCGACTCGACCCCTGCCCTGCTGGCGCGCGCCGCGGCCTCCGAACCGCGCCTGCGCGTGTTGCGGCAAACACCCAATGCCGGCCAGAGCGCCGCCTTCTGTACCGGCTTCCGCGCCGCCCGCGGCGGCATCGTGGTCACCCTGGACGCCGACGGACAGAACGATCCGGCCGACATCCCGGCGGTGGTCGCGCGGCTCGCGGACTGCGACTGCTGCTGCGGCTTCCGCGCCGCGCGTCAGGACACTGCCAGCCGCAGGCTGGCCAGCCGTCTGGCCAACGCCGTGCGCAACCGCGCCCTGGACGAGCGGATTATTGACACCGGCTGTTCGCTCAAGGCGTTCAAGAAGGAGTTCGTGTGCGACTTGCAGCCCTGGGACGGATTGCATCGTTTTCTGCCGAGTTTCGTGATGATGCGCGGCGGACGCGTGGCGCAGATACCCGTGAACCACCGCCCGCGCGCCGCGGGTACGAGCAAGTACACGAACTGGAAGCGCCTGCGCCGGACAATCCGCGATCTGCGCGGCGTTGTCTGGCTCAAGGACCGCACGCGCCGGTTCGCAGTGGAGACGGTGACGTGAATGGGCCGGCCGGGAACTCCGCCCGCGGCGGCGACCGACGGGCCGTCTGGCTCAAGCTGGCGGGCTTCATGCTGATCTCGTTGCTGCTGGCGGGCGTGGGCCTGTTCACGCCGCTGCGGCATATGCTCGCACTGGACGCGCTCAGGACACAGGCGGCGCGTGCGGGCTGGTGGGGACCGGCGATCGTGCTGGTGCTCGGTGCCCTGTCGCCGCTGCTCTTCATGCCGCGCTGGCCGGTGGCGTGCGTCTGCGGATTGCTGTATGGCGTCTGCTGGGGGTCGCTGCTGGCGAACAGCGCCGCGCTGGCCGGCGCCTGGCTGCAGTTCAGGCTGGCGCGCGGCACGCTGTCGCATGCGGCGGAACGATGGCTGCCGCGCCAGGGCCGTTGGCGCGCGCTGTTGGAGGACCCGCACCGGGTCTTCCTGGGACTGTTCGTGCTGCGCGCCTTCCCGCTGTCGAACTTCGTCGCCACCAACCTGCTGGCCGGAACGCTACGCCTGCCGAGCGGAACCTACCTCGCGGCCTCCTTTTTCGGCATGATTCCATCCACAATAATGTACGCCGCCTGGGGCAAACTGGTGCGCGAGCCCAACCCCGCTTTTCACCTGGTGATCGCCGGCATGCTGGCCCTGCTGGTCGTCAGCGCCTGGCTGATGCGGAGGCTGACCAAATGAAGCTGCGTTGTCCGCCATTGCCTCCCTCCTGGTGGGTCGTGCTGCTCTTCGCGCTCGCGGTCTGGGGCGGGCAGATGGTCAGGCGCGGCTTGTGGGAACCGGACGAGGCGCGCTACGCCTATGTGGCCGCCGAGATGCGCGACAGCGGCTCCTGGCTGGTGCCGCACCGCCATGGCGAGATTTATGCCGACAAGCCGCCGCTGCTGTTCTGGCTGATCAATGCCGGGGCGCGCCTGCTGCCGGACGGCGCGATCGGTCCCGTGGCCACGCGTCTGCCCAGTCTATTGGGAGCCTGGCTGACGCTGCTGGCGGCCTCGCGCCTGTTGGCGGGGTGGCATAGCGTCCGGGCTTCCTGGCTGGTCTTGCCGCTGCTGTCGGGCACGTGGCTCTTCTGGAAGACCTGCGGCATGGGACAGATAGATGCCCTGCTGCTCGGCCTCGAAATGGCTGCGCTCTGGCTGCTTTTCACTTGGACCGCGGAGGACACCTCGTCGCGCGCGCGCCTGCGACCGTATCTGGCCGGGCTCTGCATGGGCCTGGCCGTGATCGCGAAGGGCCCCGTTGGTCTGCTGGTGCCCTTGGGCGCATGGGTGTGCGCCACGCTGGCGGCGGGGGATCGCCGGTCGCTTAAACGACTCCCATGGTGCGGCGTGATCGGACTGGCGCTGCTGCCGGCGGCGCTCTGGCTGGCGGCTTGCGCGCTGACCGGCGCTCCGTCCTCTTACTTCGACGCCGTCCTGTACGATCAGAACATCGGGCGCGCGCGCGGCTTGCTGAAGCACCGCAACGACGTTCTCTATTTCCTCTGGCACGCGCCGCTTGATTTCCTGCCGTGGACCATCCTGCTTCCCTCGGCGTGGCTGGCGATGGAGAGTTCGTCCGACGCGCGGCGACTGCGCCGCCGGTTGGCCGCCTGGGCAGGCTGGGTGCTGTTCTTCTTCTCGTGTCCGGCCAGCAAGCGCAACCTCTATATCCTGCTCGCCTTTCCTGCCGCCGCCATGGCGATCGCCGCCGCTGCTGAGGCGCTGGTCACGAAGAAGTGGATCGCGCGCTTCTGCCTGGGGCTGGCGGCGATCTGCGGCGTCCTGGGACTCGCTTTCGCCGCCTGGCCGCGCTGGCCGCTGCCCGCCGAACTCGACGCCGGCCGACTGCGTCTCGTCGTCGGTCTGCTGGGCGCCGTGTCGCTGGCCTGGACCGGCTGGGCGGCAGGACAACTCGCGCCCAACCGGCAAACGCGACTGCTGCCGGCCTGCGCCGTCCTCTGGGTGGCGCTGCTAGCGGCGGCCGGAACCTGGGTGATGCCGCTGCTCGATCCCGTCAAGACACCAGTGGCACTGATGGCGGCGGCCCGTCGGTATCTGCCAGCCGGCCGGCCGCTGCTGATCTTCCGCATGCATGGCGAGACCCTGGCCTACCACACGGGCGGACGCGGTTTGCGCGTGGACACGACGAATGAATTGTATACGG
>JAQULY010000013.1 GCA_028718445.1 Kiritimatiellia bacterium | reverse complement strand
TTATTTTGGTGGGGGTGTCCTGGCCAGAACCGGGACAACGATTTCCAACTGCGTGATCACGGGTTGCGCGGCCGGGTGCTTTGGCGGCGGGGTGTGTAGCCTGGATGCCGCTCCAGGCGTTACGATGTACGATTGTGAGGTGGCCAATAATACGGCCGGCTGCGGTGGTTCTGTAAACGGCGGATATGGCGGCGGAGTGGGAGGCGCCAGCACGCTATACAACTGCACGATCATCGACAACACGTGCGCGGGCGGTACCTACTGCTACGGGGGCGGGGTCTCCGTGGTCACGGCTTTGTATAACTGCAAGATCATTCACAATGGCTCGATACAGTCAGGCCTGGGCGGGTTTCAGGTCGGCGCCCTCTACAACTGCCTGATCTTCCAGAACTACGCCATGGGGCCTGGCGGTCAGGCGATCGATGCCACGACGTTGTACAACTGCACGATTGTCGGCAACTGGACTGGGAGCGGCTCCGCCGGAGTTTCTGGAAACTGCACGTTAAACAATTGCATTTCATGGGGGAACCAAGCGGCGGATGCGCCGAAGGCTGCGTACTATTCCTGCGGTCTCGGTTATGACTCCGGCCTTTACAGCGGGAATCGCAATATCGTGAGCGACCCACTGTTCGTGAACGCCTCTGCCCGCGATTACCGCCTGCGGGCCGCTTCACCGTGCATCAACACGGGCACGAACGGGACGTGGACGGTGGGTACATTCGATTTGGATGGCCGCCTGCGCGCCCGTGATGGCGCGGTAGACATGGGGGCTTACGAGTTCGTCAAGGTGGGCACCTTACTTAGCATCCTGTGACAGTCAGCCAACTACCAACAAAGGAATGCATGTTTGTGCAATCGACAATGCAAAAATCATCTCTTCTGTGCGGTGTCATTCCGATTCTGGCGCTAATGGTGTGGACGCGGATATCCGCTGCCGAGGCGCCCAAGGAGGCAGATGCAACCCGTGCGTCCGCCCCGGGATCGTCGGTCGCGGTCGAAACGGGACTGGTCTGCCATGTCAATCTTGGCGACTACGCCAAGGGCGACGGCAGCGACGAAACCGAGGCGATTCAGCGCGCGATCGATGCGCTGGTCGCGCCGCAGGATCGTGAACAACCGTGGCTCAACAATTATGCCCACCGGTGGAAGAAGGGTGTGCTGCGCATTCCGGCGCCTGCCAAGTTCTACGGCATCTCGCGCACAGTCAAAATTCTTGAGAAATGGAATGTGCTGATTCAGGCGGAAACGCCGACCGTCTATGCGTTTCCGTATTTCAAGTGGTTGGGCAAGGACGATGGCAGCGCCATGTTCGAGTTTGTGGATTGCGGCGGTATCCGCGTCGAGAACCTGTCCCTGTCGGGGAATGGAAAGAAGGTCATTGGAGTGCGGATCGGCGGAGAGGACGCACCGTTGTGCTCTTTCAAGCACAACGTATTCGACAACCTGAACATCGCCAACGTCGCCGTCGGGCTGAAAGTGGGCGATCATCCCGACAACGGCCCCGACATCGCGCTGAACACTTTTCAGGATGTCCGGATCGATTCCTTCACGGAATACGGGTTGATGATTCGTTCCGGCAACATCGCGGATACGACCTTCCTGAATCTGACCGTGAGCGCTGCGGGAGGTGTCAAGGGGGTCAAGGACGCCATCCGGATCGACGGCGGGGAGATTGTCGTCGTCAACAGCGCCATCGGCAGTTGCGGAAATGACGCGGAGGGCGCGGCCGTGGCCGTGACCGCGGGCGGAATTCATATAATCGGGTGCTGGAGCGAATGGAGCGGTCCCTTCCTCAAGGGCTATCCCTGCTCGCCGGCGCCGCCCGACCAGCGGTCCGACTCACATGCCCGCTTCTCGGTGATTCTGGAAGGCATTGCGCACTATCCCCCTCTCGTGGGGGTGTTCGAGCAGACGCCCGGCTCGACCAATCCGGCGGCCGTGGCCGTGGATTGGGGACAGTCCAAACCCCTGACCCTCATCAATTGCTCCTTCCGCGGTAAGGTCCGGATGGCGGAAGAGTCGCAGTCCACCATCATCGACATCGGCACTGTGTTTACCAGTTCGACCGCCGTCGAAGGCGGCACGGCGGGCATCGAACGCGGTTACGAAGGCCCCGGCATCGAGAAATACGGGCGGCTGATCAAGATTGGCACGACCAGTCCGGAGAACCGCAACGTCGTGGAACCCTATGTGGTCGACCGCCGTAACACGCCTGGCACGAAGGCGCCGGAGACCGGCGTCTGGAAACGGGGCGATCGCATCCTCAACGTCGTACCCGATCCGTCCGTGCCGGCCAATGCCTGGGCCGGATGGATTTGCATCGAGACGGGGGAGCCAGGGAAGTGGGCGCCATTCGGTGCGATCGGCAAATGAAGCGAACATGTTGAATGAAAGGGAAACACATGTCCACGTATGACGCAGAACGGCTTGCGGTCGTTCCCGCCATGCGGCACGCTGTTGTTGTTGGGGAGGCTCCTGCACCATGACCAAACGGGAACGTTTCCTGGCTTTTGCCACTTTCCAACCCGTAGACCGCGTGCCCCGGCGCGCTGACTACGTGGAGAGCCTCACCCAACGCATGACCGAGTTCCTCGGCCGCGATCCGCGCGCGTGCTTCGACACGGACATGGGCCGCGGCACCGGCCTGCAACCCCCGGAGGGTTTTCAGCTCCCCGACTACAGCGTCTATCATCCGGGCCGCGTCAACGGCCGGGACGGCTTCAGCATCGACAGCAACGGCTGCGGCCACCAGTTGCACGGTTTCTATCACTTCACCGAATACATCAGCCCTCTGCGCGACGCCACCAAGTTCGCTGAACTCGAATCCTACCCGATCGCCAGCAATGCCACCTGGCTGGACGACCAGATGCGCGAGACCGTTGCGCAAGCCCACGCCGCCGGCGACACCGCCTGGGTCTTCCTCAGCCACATGTACGAGAGCGCCTGGCAGGTGCGCGGGTATGAACCGTTCCTGATGGATCTGCTGACCCAGCGCGACTGGGCCGAATTGCTGCTGGACCGCTTCTGCGAAAACAATCTGCGCTCCGCCATCGCCGTGGCCCGCGCCGGTTACGATTGCCTGGGCGTCAGCGACGACGTCGCCAATCAGAACGATCTCATGTTCTCGCCCGAGGTCTGGCGCACGGTGATGAAGCCGCGTTGGGCCAAAGTGATCGCCGCGGCCAGGGCCATCAAGCCTGACCTCCAGGTCTGGTACCACTCCGACGGCAATATCTGGGCGATCCTGGACGATCTCGTCGAGATCGGTATCACCATCCTCAACCCGGTCCAGCCGGAGTGCATGGATCCTCTCGCAATCCGCCGCCGGTTCGGAAAGCGTCTGGCCTTCGACGGCTGCGTGGGGACGCAGTCCACCTTCCCTTTCGGCACGCCGGCCGACATGCGGCGCGTGGTTCACGATCTGGGGACACAACTCGAGGCCCGGCGGGGCGGGTTGATGCTCTCGCCCACGCACATCCTCGAACCCGAGGTGCCGCCGGAGAACGTGGTGGCCTTCTTCCGGGCGTGCGACGAACTGTGAAGTCGCTTCCCGGTGATGAGGCCGAATCACTCAAACACCGTAGGTTAAGATCTGAATGAAAGCAAAACATATGTCCGTTAACATCAAGACTAGCAAGGGATTCCAATTCACCGGGACCGTCAACGTCCGCGACTTCGGCGCCAAGGGGGATGGGCGAACGGACGACACCCGAGCCATTCAAGCGGCGTTGACGGCCGCGGCCGAAGCGACAATACACGAGCCGGACACGAAAGAGATAGCGCTCCACGGCGAAAACAGCAGCATTCCGGCCCGTTGCGGTTTTCACCATCATTCGACCGGCCCCGAGGTCATTATCCCGCCCGGCCACTACGTGATTACCGATGCGCTCTGCCCGGAGCAGGTGGATGCGATCCGCGGGGTCGGGCACCCCTGGATCGAGCAGAAGAACCCCGGGAAGGACATCTTCCACGCCAAGGCCAGGGCCTCACGGCAGACGTTCCGGGGGCTCATCTTTAATGGCGGGCAATCCCACATCAACCTCGCTAATGCGCTGGAGGACAACGGCCATATCCTCATCGAGGACTGCAAATTCTATAATTCCAAAGGAATCGCCATACGGATGCGCGAGAACAGCATAGCAGCCATACTGGTCATCCAGAACTGCCAGATGGTGAATTGCGAACAACTCGTATGGAGCTTTACGGATTTTACCCAGATGCGCGATTGCTGGATAACCGGTGGACGCAGCGGGGACGGCGCCCTGATCGTTACGCGCCCCGACGCCACGTTCTCGATGGACAACATTTGCGGCGTGCCGTTGACGAACGGCTATGACCAGCGCTGGATCGACAACTACGGGACACTACTCTGCAACAACGTCCGGTTCGGCGGCGAAGAAGGCGGCTTCACGCCGGTCGTCAACTTCGCCAAGTACCAGCCGGGAACGAACATCTGCAACCAGATCGTGATCGAGAACAGCAATCTCGTGTGCGGTTTGGGCAACAACAAGCGCAAGTGCGTCATCTACTGCGAGGAGATTCCCAACCGCCTTGACATCCGCAACTGCAACCTGATCGGCATTCCCCCCGTGCTGGTCGCGGAGAAGATCGATCCCAAGACCTATTTCCGGGCCAAACCGGGTATGCTGAAGTTCACGTTTGACGGCAATTTCGGGGAACTGGCGCACCAGATTCCCGCCTTGTTGAAGAAACCGACAATCAACCCGCCGCCGGCGGTCGAGGTCCTTAACGCGCCGGAAACCCGCGCTGCCGTGAAGAAAGCGGAGCAATACTGGCGGACTCGGGAACCTTCGGCAAAACAAGCTGATGAAGTCTTCGACGGGCACCGGCGCAAGACGAAGTTGGGGGATTTCGTTGAGATTTCGGCGTCACGGTACAAATGGGATGCCTCCGATCTTGTGGACGGCTCCAAAGAACGTTGTTCGAACTACTTTGCCGTCACCCAAATGGGAGGTCAGGGCATTATTGTTCGCAAGGCGAGCGACCGCACTGGTGCGCCCTGCGGGTCCGCCTACGTCACCATACGCGACGTGGAACTCGACCTGGATGTGTATCCCTGGTTGACTTGGAGAGTAGCGTCGAACGGAACACCGGCCGGGCTGAATGTGAAAGCGCTGGATCACGCCAGCGGGCGCGTCATCCGGCTGCCGTTCATAGTCAACCCCGAGTTCAGCAAGGATCGCGCCAGCGGGCGCACCACCCGGCGGCCCTCGGACACCTTCGATTCCTTCTCATATCAGGCCTGCAACCTGCGCAAGCACTGCGGATTCGGCGGCCGGCGAACATTCGACCTTCACCTGTACTACCCAGGCGCCGCTTACATAGGCAGCCGGCGCACGGAAGACACCGTTTTTGCCGAGGCGGGCGATTCCATGCTGGTTGAATTTCTGCGCGCGGAAAAAGAATAATATTCCCTGCGCTCACCGCCAGATACCTGCGTGTCAAGCGGGGTCCACGGAAAGACCCGAATCGAAGCGGCGTCAGCACTGAGGCGGGTGTACCCGGCCAATGGTCGGGACGAACCGGCGCCGCTTCAACTCCCGTCAAGACGCGCCAGGCGCGCCCGCGACATGTCCTGACGGTACTGTTGTGGACTCAGGCCCGACGCCTTCTTGAACACGCGGCTGAAATAGAACTGATCTTCCACTCCAACCCGCAGCGCAATCTCTCCCACCGTCAAGTCCGTGGTCAGAAGCAGAAGCCGCGCGCGTTCCATGCGCAAATGCTGCACATGCCGCAAGGGCGGCACACCCATGGCCTCGATGAAAAGGACATTGAACCGGGATGGCGACAGGCCCGCCATTTTCGCCATCTCCTTCAGAGTGAATGGCCGTTCCAGGTGAGCGTCAATTTCGCGGGACACGCGCATCAACCGTTCGGATGACAGCAGCATGCGGGCCGCGTCGGGACGCACGGAGACGCTTTCGGTCAGAACCGAAACGAGCTGGAATTCGAGGGCCTTTTGCGTTGCCAGGTCGCGCACCCGGGCGGAACGCGGCGCACCAGCGCCCGCGCCATGCGGGGCCGGCATGCGGGCATTGGTCAGACCACATGCCCGACTCGAACGGGCCAAGGCCGCGCACAGATCACCGATCCGGTCGGCTACCCGGCGTGGATAGACAGGCGGCATATCCAGCAGGTCCAGCACGTCCAACCCGCCGAACAGAGGCAGACGGAACCCGGCGAAGCGGCTGGTGTAACGCGGCCCGGCGCACTGGAACGTGTCGAAACGATGAACGGCGTTGCGCAAGGCCAGCCCGGCTTCGCCGTCCTTCATCGCGCAATCGCGGCCGTCCGGAAAGCGCAGCAGGGTGCGGCAGTGCAGCACCTGTGCGACCGTGTGGAACGGCAGCCGGCGCCAGCCGGTTGTCCGTCCGCGTCCTCGCGGGATGTGACCGACAACCGCTCCGACAAACTCGAACCGGAGATTCTCGCTGATCAGACGGAAGACGGCCTCTCCGTGACCCCTCATCGAACGCTCCTTCGCAAGCGCGCCGTTCTGTCAGACCTGACAGCACGTTCTTCTCTGTACCTGTCCCATTTGCGGGGAGTTAGCCCTCTCTCGGCTTTCTTCCCTCTTTTCTGTCCATTTCGGTTGACGATTTCGGTTGACGATTACGGTGGACGATTCGGAAATGTCCCCTCGTTATCCGTAATCGTCGCCCGTAACCGTCAACCGGATTATCTCTTCAAGATTTCATGACACTCTTGACAGTTCCGAGCGCGCACAATTCGTGAAGAAAGGAATTTTGTCCATGCACCATACTAGCGCTCGAAACAATGCGATTTCAAGTGCGAGGGCGTAATGGGTCAGGAGCTGTGAAAAAATCTGCGGCCGACGTGCATGTCGGCCATCCAACGCCGGAGATTGCGCGATTTTCGCAATGATTGGAGGATCACGAGCCACCCGGCCCGCAACGGATACATTTCTTCCCAGCTTCTGAACCATTACGCTGTCGTGGTCATTCCGCTTGCGGCCACGCGGCGCAGCGCTTAACATCCGTTGCTGTTGTCAGCTTCGAAAGGTTGCCTCATGGATCTGCGCCCGTACCTCGACGATCTTGAAGAGCGTCTTGACCCCAAGGTAGAAGACGCCCTCCTGGCAGAATGGATTGCTTTCACCGATGGCCGTTTCTCCGGACAGATCTTCTGCCCACGGCGCCCGCGGCCCAACCCGCCCTCGATCGCCTGGCCGAGCGTCTCCGTCAACGCCGCCCTGGATGATCAGGACCAGATGGTGCTGCAGCAGTTCGGCGCCTGTTCGCAACTGCTGACTGACGCCGGCGGCGCCCTGCCATGCGTGCGCGCCAACTACGGCAGCAGCATTCTGTGCAGCCTGTTCGGTGTGCCGCCGTTCATCATGGCTCCCGAACTCAACTGCCTGCCGACGACCAGTCCGATCGAGGGCGGCATCGCCGCCATCCGCCGCCTGATCGCCGCCGGCGTGCCGGACCTGCACCAGTCCTTCGGCGGCAAGGCGCTGGCCATGGGCCGCCGCTTCAACAACCTGCTGCGGGACTACCCGAAGATTCGCAAGTATATCTGGATCTATCACCCCGACACGCAGGGACCGATGGATGTGGCCGAAGTGGTCTGGGGCAGCGGGCTCTACCTGGATATCGTGGACCACCCCGACGTCGTCCATGCCTTTCTGAGGCTGATCTGCGATACCTACATTGCCTTCATGCGCGCTTGGGCCGGGATCGTCCCCTTCAAGCCGGACTATAATGTGCACTGGAATCTGCTGCACAAGGGCGCGATCACCCTGCGCGACGACTCCGCGATGAACTTTTCGCCGTCCATGTTCGAGGAGTTCGTCGAGCCCTACGATCAACTTCTGCTCGACACCTTCGGCGGCGGCATGATGCACTTCTGCGGGCGCGGCGATCACTACATCCAGCGCTTGCCGGCGATGCGCGGCTGCAACGCCCTGGCCATGTCGCAACCGCACCTGAACGACATGGAGAAGATCTTCCGGCACACGGTCGATCGCGGCATCAAACTGCTGGGTTTCGATTTCAAGACCGCCAAAGCCGCCCTGGGTGCCGGCCGCGACCTCCACGGCAACGTGCACGTTCACGTCGCCGACGGATTGGTGAGCAGAGGGGTGCGCATGGGTGGCCTGTGATCAGGCCAAATACGTGGGGGCGGTGTCATGCGAACGAGACAGCGACATGCACCGGGAACGGCAATCCGGCTGGCGCCGATCGTCGGATTACTGTTGGCGGGCGGGGCGGTCTTCTCCGCCCGGGCGGGGACGCCGAGCGCCACGCCGCCCGGTTTCGCCGAGAGCGTGGAAGCCGGTTGGCTTCCGGAGTTGTGCGTGCGAGGCGACAACCCGGAGAGCCCTGCCTCGGGCTTGCCCGATTGGTCGCGGCCGCGCGACGGCAAACGGGTGCGGGTTCTGTTCATCTGTAACTCGCAGGAGCAATACGAGCCCCTGGCGGTGGCGCGCGCCTTCGACCTCGACTGCGATCTCATACCCCTTTGGACCCTGTATTCGTGGCGCGACAACCCGCACGATCCCGACACGATGAACCTCTTGCGTCACTATCTGGGAACGCGCCGCTACGACGCGATCGCCATGGCCGGAGCGTGGCTCAGCGCGCTGCCCGACGATTGCGAGGAGGCGATCGCCGAATTGATTCGCGAACGAGGCGTGGGTTTCGTCTACGCGCTCCCCGGCATCTTCCCCCGCGTGCCGGAAATGTGGGGCAAGCCGTCTCCCATCCTCGATCCGCTGTTGCCCATTGTGCTGGACCGCAGCGGCTACAAGCAGGAAACCCACCGGGTGCTGCCCGCCGGCCCGCATGAGCTCAGCCGCGGCACGGTTCTCGAGAAGATCGATTGGTACTGCAATACGGACGGGGCGGTGGCTCCGGAAGCCACGGTCCTGCTGCGCAGCGAGCGGCACGATCGCGCTCTCGCGGCGGCGATAACGCGTGGCAAGGGCCGGGTCCTGGCCTACAACCGCTGTTATGGGGAGAACACCTACGGCTATCCCTTCCTGCCGGTCGTGGTCTGTCCGGAAACCGAGGAGACAATCGGGAAACGCTGCCGCTGGCTGGGCGTCAAGGAATCGGAGGTCCAGTTCTACAACTGGCTGGGGCGAGCCATCCTGTGGTCGGCGCGGGCGGAACCTCCCGTGCGCATCGAAGCCGCGTCCGTCGCGCACGGGAGCGTCGCCGTGACCGTCTCCAACACGACTTCCCGGAAGGTGACGATGCGCCTGAAGGGCACAGCGCACTCGCCCTTCGATTCGATCCGCAAGTCTTTCGACAAGCGCTGGCGCGTTCCCGCCGGAGCGACCCGCACGCGCAGCTTCCAGTTGCCGAACACCGGGCGGCAGGGCGCGCACCTGCTGGATCTTGCCCTGGCGAACTCCGAAGGGAAGGTCGGCGATACGTTCGTCCTGTCCTTCAGCCGGCCCGGTGCCTTGCGCGCAACGCTTGAACCCGACTTCGCGCTGCATCTTCCGGATGACGAAGTCCGGGTTCCGGTGCGAATCGAGGGGCTGCCCGCGGGCCGGCCATTTGCCGTCCGCGCGGAACTGTTCGACCTCGACGGCCGATTGCTTGCGGAGCGACGGCACGAGGCCTCAAATGTGGGCACGGGTGCCGCGATGACGGTGACCGTGCCCCTGAACCTCAAGCCGACGCTGATCTCCAGCGCCCTGGCGAATCTGCGCGTGACCGTGTCGGCGGACGGAACGGCCGTCGAGGCACGCGACCAGCTTTTCGTGAAGCAGGACCCCCGCTGGGAACAGTTCCACGTCAAAGCGTATGCCGGCGTGGGCCACGACCTTATCTGTTCGGATGCGACGATCGAGGCGTTGAAGCGCAGCGGTCACGACACGATCAGTTACTCGTATGCCGATCCGTACCGGGCACGGATCGGGACGGAGACGGGCTTGCGCTGCGTGGCGGGCCACGTGTCGAGCGCCGGCGGCCACGATCCGGCGAAAATCGGCGAACTGGTCGGTTGGCTGCGCAAGTTCAGTCCCGTGGTCTACGAGCAACAGGACGAACCGGAACTGCAAACCACCCCCTGCGCGGAGGCCCGATTCGACGGCCCGGCCGACCGGGAGCGTTTTCAGAAATGGCTGATCGCGAAGTACGGCACGGTGGCGGCCCTGAACGAAGCGTGGGGCATGCGCTATGCCACCTGGCAGGACGCGCAACGGCTGCTTTGGCACGAGGTGCTGAACACGACCAATTGGGCAGCCTGGTTCGATTCGCGGCGCGATTTGGACTGTTGGTTCGCCGACCGGTACGCGCTTTGCGCGGAGGCCATTCGCCGGATCGAGCCGGACCGCTTTTGCCCGATCAACCCGCGCAGCCTTGCCACGTTCGGCGGGATTGACCTGCGCGACTTCTGCCGGCGCCTGAACGCCAGCAGCCTTTACAACAGCTTCTGCGCCCGCCCCCCGATGGGATATCTGGAACTGGGCGCGCAATGGGTGGAGTTCGCGCAAAGCGTCGGAGGATACACGTGGCCATCCCAACCGAACGGTAATGGCATGGCGCGCGAGGCCTGGGACAGCGTGCGCCATGGCGTCAAACACCTGGCCTGGTTCGCGCCGTTCTGCGACGAGTCGCCGCCCAGCGGCCGGTTCAGCTATTTGGCCGGCGACCTGACGCTTAACGAGAAAGGCAAGGCGATCGCCGCGATCAATCGCCAACTGCTTGCCGGTCCGGGTGATGTCGCGGTGAATACCGCGCCGGTGAGCGAGGGCGTCTTCATTTACTACCCGCGTTCCCTCTTCTACACGCATGAACTCGCCTTCATGCAGAAACAGTTGCTCAACGATCCGACGCTGGACCCCTCCAAGATGACGGGCCTCGGGCCCTGGATGGAACAGTTGCCCAATGCGTTCGTACAGCCGTTGCGCGCGTTGGGGTACCAGTTTCAGTTCGGGGACGAAGAGGATCTCACGGCCGAACGGCTGAGCAAGACCCGCGTGGTCTTCCTCTCTTACGCGGTCTGCCTGGGACTGCGGGAACTGGATCTGCTGCGCGAATTCGTCACGGCGGGCGGTTGCGTGGTAGCCGATGGAGGAACGGCGCGGAGGGATGGAGACGGGCGTATGTACTTCCAGACTCCCGCGGCTTTCCGCGAAGTTTTCGGCGTCGGGCGCACGCTCCCCAATCCAACGCCGATCGTGGCGCGGGATGGTGTCGTTACGTGCGGCGCCGTGAAGGTGGAGGGGGTCGCGCCCGAGATGGGCGTGGCCTATCGCAACGGCAAGGCGTTCTTCCTCGACTTCGCGTTGCCGGCCGGCGCCGATGGGACGCTGCTGGTGCAGCAGATCATGAGCTTGGCGGGCGTCGCTCCGACGTATGCCTTGAGCGACAACATCGAGAAGGATGGAATTGTGGCGTCGGTGATGGCGCGGCGGCTTGGCGATCTGACGTGGCTGTTCGTGGTGGGAGAGGGTCGGGAAAGCGACGGCCGTTATCGCCTGGCCCTGCCCCGTGCGCAGCGTGTCTACGAACTGACCGCGGACCGAAGCCTCGGCGTTTGCACGAGCATCGAAGACAGGATACGTTTCGGCCAGGCGCGCGTTTACGCGCTGAGTTCCGACCCTGTCGCGCAGCTCAGGGCGGAACTCGTGTCGGCAAAGTGCAGGCCGGGCGATGTCGTGACGATCCGCTATTCCCTGGCCCCGGTGCCCGCTGACGCCGCGGACCGCGTCCTGCGCCTCGCCTACCGCTGGCCGACGGGCAGCGTGGCGCCGGCCGCATCTCGTGTGCTCCTGTTGCGGCAGGGGAAAGGCGAGATTCGCATCTTTCTGCCGCTCAACATGTCGGCCGGCAAGGCCGAGGTGGTCGCCACCGACTTGGCCACCGGAGCCGCCAGCGTGACCGCCCTCAGCGTTCAGCGTTGAGAGTTCGTGCGTACCCAGATTCCTCAGACCCGAACATGGCCCTTGCGTTCCGTCCGCCGCGTGTCTATAATGATGTCTAGACAAGTGGCGGTAACGCCACGGGGGGCCAATCATGGAAAGGAACGGTAGCATGAATAGGAATCACTGGTTGGTGGCCGGCAGGAGACTGGCGGTGGTCGCCGCGGCGCTGTTGGCGGGCGGGTCGCTGTTACACTCTCGGGCGGCAAGCGTGTCGGTCACCCTCGATTCGGCGGCCGACACGATGATCAAGGCCATCTACACCAAGGAGCACGGCCAGTCAGCCGACCTGACGCCGTATCTCGACATTCTCTATCAGACGCCTCCCGGGGGGACGTGTATCGTCGTTCGGTGATTTGGTAAGATGTCGCACATGCCAGCACAGACACGCATCCGGGCCTACGAGCGGATCGCCGCCGATCTGAGGAAACTGATTCGCGACGAACTGAAGCCCGGCAGTCTGCTGCCGGGCGAGCACGCCCTGGCGGCGCGATACGCGGTCCATCGCATGACCGTGCGCCAGGCGCTGGACGTGGTCGCGCGTGAAGGTCTGATCCATCGGCAACAGGGCAGAGGCTCCGTGGTGGCCGATCCCGCCGCCATGGGGGAGTGCGCCATTGTGGTGCGGCCTCAACTGCTCGATCAGGACAGGTATCCATTCTACAGTCTGGTCAGTACGGCCCTGGTGGAAGCGGTTGGCGCGGCGAACCCGGGACTCACCGTGCGCCAGCATGTGGGCAAGCGAACGGATACCGGCCGGGACTTTCCCAAGACGCTGGACCTTCTGGATCCCCGAATTCTGCCCCATCTGCGCGGCGTGTACACCTTCCATCCCCTCTACGAACTCGAAGACCGGTTACTGGCCGCGCATGTGCCGGTCGTCGGGTTCACCGAAACGGAACGATACTCGGTGTACGTGGCAAAGGCCACGCTGTTCGAGGAAGGCGTCGCTCATCTGAAGCGCGTGGGTTGCCGGACAATCGGTGTGATCCGGGCTATTCCGGTGGGTTGCGAACGCAAGGAAGACGTCCAAAGCGAATGGATCTCACGTTTGCGCAATTCCAGCTTCGCCGGCCGCCACCCGGAATGGGTGGAGCCGTACATGGGCGAGATAGCGGAACGCACCGGATACGAGGCGTTCATGCGGCTCTGGCGGGGCGCCGCTCGGCCGGAAGGCCTTATCGTGACGGACGATATTATGTGTCGGGGCGTACTCCGCGCCGCACTGCACCTGGGCATCGAGTTGCCCCGCGATCTGAGACTGGTTACCTACTCCAATCGGGGCATCGAACTCCCGTACCACAAGCCCGTGACGCGGGTCGAGTTCGATCCTGGCGAACTGGCACGGCGCGCGGTGAAGATGATGGGACAGTTGCAGGCGGGGAAGAAACCGGCGCGCCGTTGCATTCGGTTGGGCGGGCAACTGGTGTTGGGCGAGACGGCATGAAGCCTGGTCGTCGGTCGAAAACACTGACACCGACATTTTTTCGGTTCCCCCGGTTCACAAGCGTGTCGCGCTCGACTATACTCTCCGAGAAACGACGGAATTGGGTAATTCCGCGCACGCTAGACGACACAGCCAAGCATTAAGGGCTTTCCATGAAACTGACATTGACGATCGCGTTGAGCATATTGGCGGTAGGATCAGCATGCGTGCTGCGCGCCGAAACGGCGGAGCAGCCCGCCACGCAACCGGCCTGCGCGGTCAAGAACAAGGCGGAAGGCAAGAAGCCTTGCGTGGTGTTCGCTTGTTGCGAATGTCAGACCATGGCCATGAAAGCCGGGAAGTGTAGCGGCTGTCAGAAGGACATGCAGGCGATGCATGTGCTGGGCGCCGCGGACGGTCAGGCCATTCTGTGCGATTGCGGCGCGAACTGCACATGCGACGCGAAAGGCATCAAGGACGGCAAGTGCGCCTGCGGCAAAGAAGTCAGAAAGATCGCCTGCAAAGGCATGCAGGGCTGCGCCACGAACAAGTGTCCGCTGGTCGCCGACAAGACCGGGAAATGCTGCCCCGGCAAGTAAAGGAGCGCGAAACCATGATCAAGATGAGTGACGCAATCCAGGTCGCGGACTGGAAGTCGGAGAAGCATGTGCCGGTTATCGAGTGTCCGGACCAGGTCAAGGCCGGCGAGTTCTTCGAGGTCAAGGCCACGCTGGGCAAGGCCGTGGCGCACCCGAACACGACCGAGCATCACATCCGCTGGATTCAACTGTACTTCCTCCCGGATGGCGCCAAGGCTCCCTTCCAGATCGGCAACTTCGAGTTCACGGCTCACGGCGAGTCCGTGGAAGGCCCCAACAAGGGCCCGGTCTACACTCATCACGAGGCGGCCACCTCCATGAAGACCGGTGTCTCCGGCACATTGCTGGCGCTGGCCTACTGCAATATTCACGGCGTCTGGCAGTCCGCCAGGGAGATCCGCGTGGCCTAGTGAAGATACGGAACTGACTTCGATATTCTGCGGTTCGATATTCGGCAATCTGCGGTTCGATTGGGTTCCCCCTAATACAAACCGCAGATTGACGAATAATGATTTTAGAATCATGAAGGAAAGAGCCTCTACTGAGGCTTTTGGCGGGACTCTCCGTTGACCATCGCGCATTCGGAAAGGATACATATGGCAACTCGGATCAAGCGGGGCGAGAAGATACTTTTCATCGGGGATAGCATCACCGACTGTGGACGCCGCGGCGCGGAGAGTCCCCTCGGCAACGGCTATGTCAAGCTGTTCGAGAATCTGCTGTTCCTTCGCGAACCGGCCAAGGATGTCTGCGTGGTCAACAAGGGCATCAGCGGTGACACCGTTCCCGGCCTGCAGAGCCGCTGGACCGATGACGTGCTGCGGCAGGCACCCAACTGGCTGGCGATCAAGATCGGCATCAACGACTTGCACCGCGCCTTGCGCAACGATCCGTCGTTGCCGGCCACCGACCCCAAGTCGTTTCGCGTTATCTATGACGAGATCCTGACGCGGACACGCGCCCAGCTGCCCCGATGCCGCATTCTGCTGATCGACCCTTTCTACATCAGCACCGAAACTTCGGCAGCCTCGTTCCGCGCCCAAGTGCTGCAAGCGCTGCCGGCGTATCTTGCTGTCGTGCACGCCATGAGCGTCAAACACGGCGCCCTATGCGTCAGAACGCACGAGCTGTTCCAGAAGCTGCTCAGGTATCGTGAAGCGGACTACTTCTGTCCCGAACCGGTGCACCCCAATCTCTGCGGCCATCTGATTATCGCGGAAGCCGTCTACCGGGCGCTTGAGGCAGCGGCACCAGCCCGTAACGACTAGTTCCGGACCGCCTTCTTAACCGCGCAACTCAACTGCCCTTTCCAGGTTCGAGTTCGGGATCATCCTAACGCCTCGAACATGGCGACAACGTTTTCCGGGGGCACGTCCGGTTGGATGTTATGCACCTGGCAGAAGACGTAGCCGCCGTTCGGGGCCATGATATCCAGCGTACGTTTGACGGCGTCCGCTACCTCCGCGGGCGTCCTCTTGTTCAAGACGGCTTGCGTATCCACGCCGCCGCCCCAGAAGGCGATGTCGCCACCGAAGGCGCGTTTCAGTCCTGCCAGATCCATGCCGGCGGCGCTGACCTGCACCGGATTGAGCGCCGTCACGCCGAGCTCGATCAGGTCGGGAATGAATTCCCGTACCGCTCCCCGCCGCAGATAGCCTTCAATCAGCGAATCGAGCAGGGCGCGCGCCAAGGCTTCGTCCGCCACCAAATCCACCATGAATTGCTCATAGCCGCGCAGCAACTGGCCCGCGGCCAACAGGTGGCAGCATAGGTTGAAGACCACACACCCGCCGGTTTTGTGCAACGCGGCGGCGCGCGCGGCCAGCGCATCGTCCGATTCATCCGCAAATGCCGGCCAGTCGAAGGCCTGAATGGTCTCCCTGAAACGCGCCACGTCGGCGGCAGACGAGAGATCGCGAAGCGGCGGGTTGACGGGATCGAAGTAGTAGCCTCCGGCGGGGCGTCGGGCAATCACGGTTCCGGTTGAGCTCACCACTTCGGTCGCTCCGTCCGAGCCGGTGATCTCGCGCCACAGACGCGGCAGCAACACGTCGAATCCGCGCGGATGGCGGCGGGCGATCCACTCGACCGGTTCCGGTGTCAGGTTGACCGTATCTATGTCGAAGCGGCGCCGCACGACGTCGTCCGCGTCGGCCACGTATTGATAGGGCTCGAATATCTTCAACTCGCCGGCGATTCCCAGGTGCCCGTGCAGGGCGTGCGCGAAGATGGCGGTCATGCCGGAGGACTACGTTCCGCCAAGATCCCGCGCCACGCGATCGGGTTCCCGGTGAGCGAGAGCGGTCAGAATGCGTTCGCGACTGTTCATGTCTCGTCTACGTAGTAGATGCAGACGAGTTGTCCCGGTCGGCACTTACCGGCTTCACCTGAGCACGCAGACGCAGGCCGGATCCGCCAACCGCAACACGACGGATGCCGACACCGTGAAGGCGTAGTCGGCCTCCGCCGGTCCCACGAACCCCGTGGTCAGATCCTGCCCCAGCACGATGGCCGCGTATTCCCTGTTCGCCGCGACCAGCACGCCGCCCGCGCCCACCGCCGCCGTCTTGACGATGCCTTCCGTCACGACCTGCCGCAGATGTTCCAGCTCCGTCGGGCCGCCCTGCGGATAGCACCGGAACAGCGTGTTGTATAAGGCTGGCGCCAGCGCCAGCGCGTAAGGACCGCGAAAGCCCGCCTCATCCAGCGAGTTGACGCCCTGGAGAATGTTCGCGACAGCGCTCCCGGTCTCCTTCCATACGCCAAGTTTGCAGGTGCGCGAGCCTTTCGCTGTCAGCAGTCCCGGCAGGCCGGCGCTCTTGATGCCGTTGAAAACCACGTCATCTTCCTGCTCGGCGCAAGCCGCGGCGGCCCGTGCCGCCGGCTCCAGGTTGAGTGGGGCGCCATTGGTCTCGAAGGCCGCCACGTCGCGAACCGGCAACGTGAAGGGACTGGCGATCGCCGGCAGCGGCGTCAGCGCGGGAACGCGCAGCGTCACGCGATCCGACACGGCCTGCGCGACGGCACTGTCGCCGCCAAGGGACGTCAGTGCCAGCCCGTACGGCCCGTCCACGTGCAGCAGCCGGCGTCCGGCCAGCCGGGCCCGCGCCGTTGCCACCACGGTGGCGTCGAGCCGCTCCCATACGGCCTGGCCGAACGGCGCCTGGTCACGATGCAGATATTTGTCGCTCATGTTGTTTCATCCTTCCTTGAGATCACCGACGACGGGCGGCGGGCTGGGCGCCGCCATGGCAGCCGCCGGCTTGTCGCCATCGAGTGTTGCTCGCAGCGCGTCCACCTCGGCCGCCCCTTCCGCGAGATACCCGTCCTCGTCGCCAAGCAGCAGGCTCAGCACGCGCAGGAATTCGCCGGCGTGCACGCGTTCCTCGTTGGCAATGTCCCGCAGCACCAGTTTTGCCAACGGTTGCGTCGTGGCGTCGGCCATGGCTTCGTACAGGTGAATGGCTTCTTCCTCCGCCGAGACCGCCAGACGGAGCGCGCGCGTCACTTCACGCGCATTCATCTTGCGGTCGGGCGTCAGTCCAACGAAGGGATCGCTAAAGGCAGGCATTGTTTCGTTCCTTGGTTACCAATCGGCCAGGTACGGCCTATACCACGATCACGCTGTTCAGCGAGCCAACTTGGTTCGGCACCCAGTTTGGGCAGGCAAGATCAATGTGCCAGGCGCCGTTGACGATGAACTTGTACTCGTGCCGGCCGGGGGGCAATGTCAACGTCAGTTTGTAGTCCCCTTCATCGGGGTTGTCGCGCAATTGGTGTTGCCTGGGATTCCAGTCATTGAACGAACCGGCCACAAAGACCTCGCAACCGGGGTCGGTGGACAGCCGGAAGATGACTGTGCTTCCCATCTTGTCCGTTCCGTTCTTCATGTGTTTTCCTCCTGTAGCACTGTGCCTGACGCCGGCAGTGCGTGTTCACTCCTCGATCGAGATGGCGTCCACCGGGCACCCCACCAAGGCCTCGCGGCACGCGGCCTCGCTGCCGGCCGGCACGGGATCGGTCTTGACGCGCGCCGTGGCTCCGTCCATCTCGAACACCTCCGGGCAGCAATCGGTGCATAACCCGCAACCCGTGCATGTATCCTGATCAACTATGGCTCTCATAGTATGTCTCCCTTGAGGCCTAGTGTCGCAGACTCCTCCTGCCGCGGCCAATCGGGGTAAGGCTGGTGTGCGCGGCCGAAAAGTCTTACCGTTCCTTACTGACATACCGCTGTCCGGCGGCCACCGACCGCAACGCCGGTATCAGTTCCTCAAAAGCCCTGCTCTTTCGCACATAGCCCTGGCCGCCGGCATCCAGCACGGCCTGCACCAGACTTTCGCCAAAATGGTTGGAGAGCGCCAGGACCACGACGTCCGGTTGCTGCGCGAGAATACGACGCGACGCTTCGATGCCATTGATGCCGGGCAACAGAATGTCCATGACGACCACATCCGGCCGTTCGTTGCGCGCCCTGTCCACGGCCGCCTCGCCGGTGTCGGCCTCCGCGACCACCACCATGTCCGGCTGGCGCTCGATCAGCGAACGCATTTCGTCGCGCGTCGGCTTGTGGTCGTCAACCAGCAGGACTCTCATGCTCTCGCCGGTTGTGCCACTGACGTGCACGCGGCGACAAGGCTTGGCGATCGGTTCTTCAGTCATCGATGGCTTCCGCCGGATGCCTCCGGCGGCCTCAAGCGTCTACGGATGTAAGGCCCTCGCGAATGGCGTACTTGGTCAGTTCGGCCACGCTGTGCAGGCAGAGTTTCTCCATGATGTTACGGCGGTGCGTCTCGACTGTCTTCACGCTGATGTCGAGCGAGTCCGCCACCTCCTTTGTGTTCCGCCCTTCGGCGATCAGTTGCAGGGCCTCGCGCTCGCGGTCGGTCAGCACCACGAAAGCCGGGTTCGCGCTGGCGGAGTTTGCGATCCCCACATATTCGTCCACCACGCCACGCGCGATATCCGCACTCAGGTATTTCTTGCCATTCATGACTTCCCGGATCGCGCGCAGCAACTCCTCGTAAGCCCTGGACTTAAGCACGTAGGCCGAAGCGCCGGCCTTGAGCATCTCCCGCACAAACTCCCGGTTGGCGTGTCCCGACAGGGCGATGACCTTGGTGTGCGGGCTGTCTTTCAGGAGCTGCCGTGTGGCCTCGATCCCGTTCAGGTCCGGCATGGCCACGTCCATGACGACGACATGGGGGCCGGAGGTGCGGGCGAGGGCAAGCGTGTCCTTACCGTTATCGGCCTCGCCAACGACCGTCAAATCCGGATCCTTGGCAATCAGCAGCTTGAGCCCCTCGCGCAGCATCACGTGGTCATCCGCCAGCAATATCCGTGTGTTCATACTCAACGGCCCTTCCATCTACGATGTTTCGGTCGACCAGCGGGCACCGCGGCGCCCAACTCCAGTCATCAGCATAGACGCCGCCAGCAACGGACGCAAGCCGATCCCAAGGCTTTGCACTGCCTTCACGGTGCATTATGCACGCAGCGCCGCAAACGGCATAGGCAGGCAAACCCCTAGACTTGACCGCGAGATTCCTTACTGCGGACGCAGCTCAAACGATCGGACTCGAAAACGCGTAGGCATGAGGACACCGGCACGTCGAAGTAGGGGATTGCCCTATGTACCGGACCGGACCGCGGGTCTATTTTTCAAGCCGTGCAAGAGAACCGTGCGGTTCTCCACAACGTTAAGATAGGAACCAACTAAAGGGAGTATCCGATGAAGTTACAACTGACGATCATGATGGGTGTGTTGATGGCCGGCGCCGTGCCTATGGTGAATGCCGAAAATGCCGCCGAGCATCCCACCGCTAAACCGGCGGCCGAGGTCAAGGACAAGACAGCCGACAAGACGTGCACGATGTATGTGTGTCCGCACTGTAATACGATGGCCATGCAGGCCGGCAAGTGCACCGGATGCCAGAAAGATTTGAAGCCGATGCACGTGCTGGGCACCGAGGACGGGCAGGTCCTGTTGTGTGACTGCGGCGCGGACTGCAAGTGCGACGCGAAGGGCATCAAGGACGGCAAGTGCGCCTGCGGCAAGGAAGTCAAGAAGATGAGCTGCAAGGGCATGCACTGCTGCGCCATGAAATGCCCCAAAGTCTCCGACAAGCCGGGCAAATGCGGCTGCGGCATGAAACTGAAAAAATGCGAGTGAGCGGAGTTTAGCCCTTGGATGAAGGCGCGAGTCCTGCTATAAGTTGCGTGTAGTCGCATACTTATAGCAGGACGCCGCGGCTATGCGTTCACGCTCCTGCTTCTGGTGTGCTGCCACGGCATTCCAGGGCGGAATCCGAGCGGCCCGCGGGCGTCGTTGACGCAGGCGGAAGCTGGCGGCGCCAACTGACGAACGCAACGAGGGGCCATCGTATGTCGAACGGTCGCGACGCCGGCAAGACAGATCGGGCTAATAGCAAACCACCTCGGCCGCGACCCGTGAGAGGGCGGTCGGCTGACGCCGACACGCGCCAGACGTTGGAGCGTCTGCGTATCGTGGCCGATTTCACCTACGACTGGGAGTACTGGCGCGGCCAGGATGGCAGTCTGCTTTACGTCTCTCCGGCCTGCGAGCGCATTACGGGCTTTACGCGCGAGGAGTTCCTCGGCAACGCGTCTCTGTACCTGGACATCCTGCATCCCGACGATCGCGAGAAACTGGCGGCGCATCTGCGCGACGACCTGAACGACCGGGAGATGCACAGATTCGAATTCCGCATCGTTCGCCGTGACGGTCAGGAGCGCTGGATCGCACATGCCTGCCGGCCGGTGGTGGACGCCGGCGGGCAACCGTTGGGCCGCCGCGCCTGCAATCGCGATATCACCGACCGCAAGTTGGCGGAAGAGGCGCTGCGCCGCAGCAACGAAAAGCTGCGAAAGCTCGTCACCAGACAGGTCTCGCGGATTCGAATACAAGAAGCTTACAACCGCAACCTGATCGAGGTCAGCCTAGATCCGCTGGTCACGATCGGTCCGGATGGACGGATCACCGATGTCAACGCCGCCACCGAACGTGTCACGGGACAGTCTCGCGACCGGCTGATTGGCTCCGACTTTTCCAATTACTTCACCGAGCCCGACCGGGCCAGGGCCGGCTACGAACAGGTATTCCGCGAAGGATTTGTGCGAGACTACCCGCTGTCGATCCGGCACGCGGACGGGCACACGACCCCGGTGGCGTACAATGCCTCGCTGTACCGGGATCGAGCCGGCAAAGTCATCGGCGTCTTCGCGGACGCCCGCGACATCACCGACCGCCAGCGCGCCGAGGAATCGCTCAAAGCGGAACGGCAGCGTCTCTATGACGTCCTGGAAACGCTTCCGGTCTACGTGGTGTTGCTGACCACGGACCATAGCGTGCCGTTCGCCAACCGTTTCTTCCGGAAGCGCTTTGGCGAGTCCGGGGGCAAGCGCTGCTTCGAGTATCTGTTCGGCCGCGCCACGCCGTGCGAGGACTGCCAGTCGTTCAAGGTACTCGCGAACGGGGAGACGCATCACCACTGGGAGTGGCTTGGCCCCGACGGCCGCAACTACGACATTCACGATTTCCGTTTCACCGACTCCGACGGGTCCTTGATGGTCATGGAGATGGGGATCGACGTCACGGAGCGCAAACGAGCCGAGGCGGCGCTCCAGGAAAGCAATCTCAAGCTCGAGCAACGCGTCGCCGAACGCACGGCGGAGATGACGCGGATCAACGCGGATCTGGTCTGGTTCAATCGCGCCATGGTCGGCCGCGAATTGCGCATGATCGAGCTGAAACAGGAGGTCAACGAACTGTGCCGGCGCGCCGGCCTGGAACCACGGTATGAGATCCAAGCCGAAAGCAAAGGCTAGCCGCCGCGGCGCCAAGGCTTCCGGTCACGGCCGCGCGAAAGACCGCACCAGACCCACGCCGGAGGCGCAGGACGGCAACGCACTGGTCCGGCAACTCGGACACAAGCAGGAGGTCCTGGATTACCAGGCGGCTCTGCTGGCGAATGTGAGCGATGCCATCATCGGTTTCGATACCGCATTGCGCGTAACCTCCTGGAATCAAGGCGCCGAGCGCCTCTACGGATACACGGCCGCCGAAGCGGTGGGGCATCTGAGCGTCGACGTGCTCCAACCCGAATACGTGGGCATCACGCGCGACGAGGCGCTGGCCAAGCTCCGTCGCGATGGCCAGCTCGAGGTCGAAATCGTTCAGTCCCGCAAGGATGGCCTACGCGTGTGCATCGAATCCCGCGCCGTGGCCCTGAAGGACTCCCACGGCGCGCTCATCGGGTTCGCCACGGTGAACCGCGACATCACCAAGCGCAAACAGACGGAGGATGACCTGCACCGGCTCGCCACCGAGGTCAAGACCGCCAACGCTTTCCTTGACGATTCGCGCCGCGCGGCGCTGAACCTCATGGACGATGCTGTGGCCGCCCGCAAGCGGATGCAGCAGGCGCTCGATGATTTGCGCGAAAGCCGGGAAGATCTGCAGCGCGCCCAGGCCGTGGCGCACGTGGGCAGTTGGCGCCTGGACGTGCGGCGCAACGTGCTGCACTGGTCGGACGAGACCTGGCGCATCTACGACATTCCTCAACGCGCGTCGTTGACCTACGAGACCTTCCTTGACGCCGTGCACCCGGACGATCGGGCCTTGGTGGATGCAAAGTGGGCGGCCGCGCTACGCGGCGAACCATACGATATAGAACATCGCATCCTGGCCGGCGCGAAGGTCAAATGGGTGCGCGAGCGCGCCGAGTTGGAGTTCGATAAGCAGGGCGCGCTCAGCGGCGGGTTCGGCACCTGCCAGGACGTGACCGACTTGCGGGAGGCACAACAGGCGGCGCGCGACGCCCACCAACGGGCGGAGTGGCTGGCGCGCTTTCCGCAGGAGAACCCTGAACCCATACTGCGCGTGTCATTTGACGGCCTGGTGCTCTATCGGAACGCAGCCGCCACGGAACGCGCGGCATGGGCGTACGAAACCGGTCAACCACTCAGGGCAGAACTGCGGACGCTGGTCACTCGTGCCGTGGCGCGGAGGCAGGCTGTCGAGCAGGATCTGGAGCTTGGCGGCCAGTTCTACTCCGTGGCCGTGGCCGTGTTTCCCGAGGAGGGCTATGTCAATCTCTACGGCCGCGATGTCACCGCCAGAGTCGTCGCGGAGCGCGAAGTGGCGCGAGCGAGCGAGGAATGGGGGCGGACATTCGACAGCGTGCCCGATCTGATCGCCATTCTCGACACGGACCATCGCATCGTGCGCGTCAATAAGGCCATGGCCGAACGGCTCGGCAGGCCGCCGGATGCGTGTATCGGGCTGGCCTGTTACGAGAGCGTTCACGGGTGCTGTCGGCCAATCGAGCAGTGTCCGCACGCGCACACGCTGCTGGACGGCAAAGAGCATGTCGCCGAGATCAGCGAGGCGCGGCTGCACGGAGAGTTCCTGGTCTCGACAACACCGCTGATGGACGCGCAGGGATGCATGATTGGGGTGGTGCACGTCGCCCGCGACATCACCGAAAGGAAGCGTGCCGAAGATGCCTTGCGCGAGAGCGAGGAGCGGTATCGCACGCTCTTCAATTCGATGACCGAAGGCTTCGCACTGCACGAGATCGTCTGCGACCGCGAGGGCCGGCCCTGCGATTACCGTTTTCTGGACATCAATCCCGCCTTCGAGCGCCTGACCGGGCTGAAGCGGGAACGCGTGCTCGGCCGAACCGTACTGGAGATCATGCCTGGCACGGAGTCCGTCTGGATCGAGCGCTATGGCCGGGTCGCGTTGACCGGCGAACCCGATCGCTTCGAGTTCACGTCCGGCGAACTCGGGCGCCATTACGAAGTGACCGCGAGCCGCACCGCGCCCGGCCGCTTCGCCGTCATCTTCACCGATATCACACAGTTGCGCGCCATGCAGCAGCGCGAACAGGAGGACGCGATCCGGCTGGCATGGGGTCAATCGGCGATCGACACGGTCAATGCCATGCGCGTGGGCGTGGCGCTGCTGGAAATGGACGGCGTCATTCGGTCCGTCAATCCCGAGTTATCGCGCATGACCGGACTCGACGCCGATGCGGTCGTCGGGCTGAACGTGAACTCGCTGTTGCCGGATCTGCTGGACCGCCACGATCGGAGGCGGGTTGTGCGCGGTCTGGTGGCGCTGCGACGCGACCGCATGCCGAACCTGCCCTCCCTGCGTTTGCGGCGCGCGGACGGCACGGTCTGCCGCGTGCTCCCAAGCCTCGCCCTGATGAGCGCGCCGGCGAACGGGCACAAAACCATCGTTCTCACCATCAAGGACGTGACTGACCTGCATGTGGCCGCTCAACGGCTGGAACAGAGCGAGCAGAAGTACCGTGAACTGGTCGAAAACGCCAACAGCATCATCATGCGGCTCGCGCCGGATCACACCATCACCTTCTTCAACGAATATGCCCAGGCTTTCTTCGGCTACACGAGCCAGGAGATCCTGGGACGAAACGTCATCGGCACGATCGCGCCGGGGATCGACTCGGAGGGTCGCGATCTGAAGGCGTTGTTGCTGGACGTCGCGGCGCATCCGGAACAGCACGCCAGCAGCGAAAACGAGAACGTTTGCAGGGACGGGCGCCGCGTCTGGATCCACTGGAGCAATCGCGCGATTCGCGACGACCGCGGCGCGGTGGTGGAGATACTGTGCGTGGGCACGGACATCACCGTGCGGCGTAACATGGAGGCGGAAGCGTTGCGTTACCAGCAGCGTCTGCGCGCGCTGGCGGAGCGGCTGGCTACCGCCGAGGAGGAGGAACGCTGGCGCATTTCGCGCTATATCCACGACACGATCGTTCAGGAGTTGTCGTTGTCCAACATCCGCCTGGGCGCGATGGAGCAATCGCTGGTCGACGCCAGACTGGACGGGGAGGCCGATCGGTTGCGCCAGGTGCGCAAGCTGCTCGAACACGCCAATGACGAGTGCCGCATGGTCATGGCCAACCTGACTCCCGCCCTGCTCTACGAGTTGGGCCTCATGCCGGCGCTCAACGACCTTGCCCGGCGTCTGACCGCCAAGCACGGAGTTCGGATACGCGTGGAGTTCGACGGGCAGGAGCACACCATGTCGAACCCCCTGCGCGGCATGCTGTTCGAGTCGTCGCGGGAGCTGATCATGAACGCCCTGAAACACGCCGGCCCGTGCGAGATCCGCGTGAGCTTGAAGAGCGGCGACGAGGGCCTGCAAATGCTCGTGGCCGACACCGGCCGCGGCTTCGATCAGACCGTGGGGAGCAAGCCCGCCGGGCATCAGGGAGGCTTCGGTCTCTTCAGCATCCGGCAGCGCTTGGAGGGACTGGGCGGACACCTGTCGATCACGTCGACGCCCGGCCAGGGCACCACGGCGACCATTAGCATGCCGTGGCGGTAGGGTTTTCCGCCCATCCTCACCATACTTCTCCTGATGGCGTGTAGCCGCCGACTTTGACAGTGTACGCCTTGTGACGGAAGCCAGCCGGCGGGTCACGTGCAACCACGTATGCGAAGGGAGCGAAGACCTATGAAACAAATGAACGAAGCAATCCAGAGCGCGGATTGGAAGAGCGAGAAACATGTGCCCGTGATCGAGTGCCCGGACCAGGTCAAGGCCGGCGAGTTCTTCACGGTCAAGGCCACGCTGGGCAAGGCGGTGGCGCACCCGAACACGACCGAGCATCACATCCGCTGGATTCAACTGTACTTCCTGCCGGATGGCGCCAGGGCTCCCTTTCAGATCGGCAACTTCGAGTTCACGGCTCACGGCGAGTCTGTGGAAGGCCCCAACAAGGGCCCGGTCTACACGCATCACGAGGCGGCCACAGCCATGAAGACCGGTGTTTCCGGCACATTGCTGGCACTGGCCTACTGCAACATTCATGGCGTGTGGCAGTCCGCTAAGGAAGTCCGCGTGGCCTAGGATTGGCACGTCGCGGATTGACTATTGCAGGGATAGGTCACGATGAAAAAAAGAACAAAGACAGGCAAAGATCCCCAGGGGAAGCAGGTTTGCTTCCGGATCGCGGCGGAGGCAGGCAGCAAGGTGTACGTGGCGGGTTCGTTCAATGGCTGGAACACGACGCAATATCCGCTGCAGGCCGACGCGGCCAGCGGTCAATACACCGCCACGGTGGCGCTGCTGCCGGGGCGTTACGAGTATAAGTTCCTTGTCAACGGCGAATGGCAAGTCGACTCCGCCAATCCCGAATGGTCGCCCAACGACCTGGGATCGCTGAACAGTGTCGTCACGGTGTAGCAGGGCAGGACACAAGCGTGAGACGGGCCGGCCCCGGCCCCGGCAAGCCGGTTCAACCTTCCCATAGCAGCTTGACCGGCGTTTCCAGGGCCTCGACAATCCATCGCAGGAAGCGGACGCCCGCGGCTCCATCGTTGGCGCGATGGTCGAACGCGAGCGACAGGGGCAGCATCTGGCGCGGCTGAAACGCGCCATTCTCGTAGCGCGGCGCGATTTGCGCGCGTCCGATGCCGAGGATGGCCGCCTCCGGCCAGTTGATGATCGGGGTGAAGGTGTCGCCTCCCAGCGCGCCGGCGTTGCTGATCGTGATACAGCCTCCCTGCAGCTCATCGGCCGTCAGTGTGCCTTCCCACGACTTCGCCGTCAGGCGGCTGAGCTCCACGGAAAGCTCGATCAGGTTCATGGTGTCCGCGGCACGGATGACGGGGACCACGAGGCCCCTCTCTGTATCCATGGCAATACCCACGCTGTAATACCGCCTCTGCACCAGCTCACGCCGCTCCATATCCACGCTGACGTTGAAGTTGGGATGGCTCTTGAGCGCCGCGGCGACCGTCTTAATCAGGACGGCCGTAAGCGTGAGATGGCCGCCGGCGCGCGCGGCGTCCGGCTGGTAGCGGTGGCGCAGTTTCTCGATCTCGGTCACGTCAGCCTGGGCGAACTGGGTGACGTGTGGAATGTCACTCCAGGAGCGAACCATGCGTTCCGCCGTAAGGCGTCTGATCGTGGTCATAGGCACGCGTTCGACCTTGCCCCACCGTGACAGATCCGGTAGGGCGGTTGCCGCCCCTGCTTCCGGGACGGCACCGGCCGGTTGCCGCGCCGCCCGCGCAGGCCTGGCGGCGGCCTTCACGTCGTCCGTGCCGATGCGGCCGCCCGGTCCGCTACCGGGCACCGTTTCGAGGTCGACGCCGCTTTCCCGCGCAACCCGTCGCGCGGCAGGCGCGGCGGGAAGCGGGGGTGGTGGCGGCTTCGGTGACGGACCGGCGGCGGCCTTCAGCGTGAGCAGCGCCTGGCCGGCCTTGACCTGGTCGCCTACGCTGACCAGCACCGCCTCGACGGTGCCGGCCACGTCGGACGGGACCTCCACCACGGCCTTGTCGGTTTCCAGTTCCGCGACCGCCTGTCCGGGAGCGACGGTATCGCCCGCCGCAATCAGGAGCTTAGCCACCGTGGCGGCCTCCACGTTCTCGCCGAGTTCGGGAACTCTGAATTCGATTGCCATGCTTCACCTCGCTGCCGGATCGGTCTTATCGGGGTCAATGTTCAGTTTTGCGAGCGCCTTGCCCACCTGTTCCCGCCCGATTTCGCCATTCAGCGCCAGGCCGTATATGGCCGCCAGCGCAATATGGCTGGCATCCACTTCAAAAAATGCCCGCAGGTGGGCGCGCCCGTCGCTGCGGCCGAATCCGTCGGTGCCGAGCGAGACCAGGCGGCCGGGCAGCCAGGAGGCGATCGCCTCGGGCAGGATCTTCAGGTAGTCGGTGGCGGCTACGAAGACGCCGCGCGTACCGTTCAGCGCCTGACGGACATACGGCGTGCGGGGCGGCTCGGCGGGATGCAGCCGGTTCCAGCGCTCGACCTCCCGCGCGTCGCGATACAGTTCCTTGTAGCTGGTCACGCTCCAGACGTCGGCGGCGATGTCGAAGGATTCGTCGAGGATGCTCTGAGCTCTGAGCGCTTCATTCAGGATGGCGCCGCTGCCAAGCAGATGCACGCCAAGG
>JAQULY010000012.1 GCA_028718445.1 Kiritimatiellia bacterium | reverse complement strand
GGTAGCGCTTGGCCGAGTCGGTTGCGTTCCGGATGGCGCCGCGGATATCCAGAATGATCTGGTCCGTTACCGGCGTAGGGGGAATCAGCGTCAGGCTGACATCCGGATACGGATGATTCGTTTTCGTTAGATCAGGGGAAATTTGGTTCTTTCTTGGCATCGTTTGTCCGTTCACGCCATTCACGAATAATAAGTCGAGTATTTCTCCATCGCATCCATGAGCGCCTTCGCGTTGGCGAGAGGAATGCCCGGATACATGCCATAGACCATGATCAGTCCGCCTTCGCGACTGCCCAGCGTCTTGACTTCCGTTTGGATCAGCGCGTCCACCTCGGCCGGCGTCCCGAAACGCGTCACGGTCTGCCGGTCGATGTCGAGGTCGATGCACACTTTGCCCTTGAAGCGCCGGCGGATCCACTCGATGCCGTTCACAAGATCCTGGAGATTCACGACCTGAACGCCGCTATCCACCAGGTCGTCCGCCAGGGCGCGGATATCGCCGTCCGAATGCATATGGATGACACACCCCGCGTCGCGCGCCGGTTTCATGAGGCGCTGGTAGCTCGGCTTGATGTACTTCCGCAGGTGCTCCGGCGAAAGCATCGGGCCCGTCTGCATGCCGAGATCCTCCGCGTAGCCCATCCACTCCGCGCCGCGCCGCAGGGAACAACGCACCGTTGCCTCGTTATGCGCCTCGATCATCTCGATCAGCCGCCAGAGCCGCGGCTCCTCGTCCGCCATGTCGCAGATCAGGGCCTCGTAACCGCGCAAGTCGCACAACCGCAGAAAGGTATGGCCGTGCGGCAACCCGCCATATACCAGATCGCCGGCCGCCATCGCCTGTCGCCGGTTTTCCGCGGCCAGGTCCGGCCGCTTCTTTTCTTCCTCCGTCAGATCCGGCATAGGCGGCGGCGAATAGCCTTCCAGCGCGCTCCAGTCCGCGAGGGGATGCCGGACCGATACCGCCGCGATCCCCTCCTCGGGACTGCTCATGGTGACACCCCACGCGTCAACGCAGGTGCTTGGAGCCGGCGGCGTGGGAACGGCCGGCGGGACGGATGAACGACAATAGTCGGGGAACAGGTAGGGATGGCTCTCCCGCAACTCGTCGAGCGCGGATGCGGAGTAATGATTGCGACAAGCCGTGTTGATGCAAAACCTCATGGGAATGCGCTCCGGTCGCTCAAAACGAACCGACCGAAGCATGTTTTCACGCTGGCTCATCATCGCCTTATCTCTCGTCTATGTTATTGCCCGTTCCACGCACGGTCGATTTCATGGCAGGTCCGGAGGAACATGGCGCTGACCGGCGTGAATATTTCGCCTCCGGACAGGATGCTGCCGGGAACGTCCGAGGAGGTGTAAATCACGGGAAAATCCCGCGGCACTCCGCCGCTGTAGTACGTCTTCAGCTTGCCGTTTCCACCAACCGAGTAATGCAACGCGGCGCCGGTAATCAATCCATTTCGGGGCGCGGGGGGCGTAAAGGAAAGCGCGGTCCCCGGCATCTGAAACCGATGTCCCACGCCGGCGATCATCGAGTTGTTCATCGGGTTTCTGCCCATGATCCACTGCAACTGCGCATCCGCCAGTTCCAGGCATCGCTTTTGATCGAGGAGCCGATAGGCCCGAACCAGGAAGCTGGATGCCGCCATCATCTCGTAATTGGACACCGTTCCCTTGATCGTTTTTGGAAACAGCAGATCCCATCCCGGCACATGTTCGTAGGGCGTCTGGCGCGCCAGCGGTTGCTGCACTTGATCGACGAATGCCCGCACTTCCGTTTTGATGTCGCGCGTCAATTTGCTTTTGGGGAATGTCAGCGCGTACTCGATCAGCGATGTCAGCAGGTCGTAATCCGGCCCTCGCCAGTAGTATTCCCGGCTCTTCAAATTGGCTAACCGTATTTGCGCGCGTTTTTCGGCCCGTTCGCGATAGGCCGGCTCCCCCGTCAATCGCCACATGTCGATGTCCACTGAAAGGGCTTCGCTTTCGTCCTTCATGCCCGGGTAACTCAGTTCCAGCGCTTTTAAAAAACGCGCATAATCCTGTCCCCGCGCCTTGAGCGCCAGAGAAACCCGTGACAGCGCAAGGAGAAACCGAGGAATCGCCGCGCCGTAGGGACCGATCAACGGGCGGTCGTCGTAGTCGCCGACGATGTTGTTCTGGGAGTGAATCATCCCTCCATAAGAGGGATTCACCGAAGAAAAGAACCGGCCGTCCGGCAACTGCATCTTGATCAACTGGCTCGCGCCCCAAACCGCTTCGTCGAGAATATCCGGAAGCTCCAATCCTTCCACGGTGACGGGCGGATACTTGCCGGGCGTTTCCAATTCGATCGTCGCCAGATCCCGAATGATCATGGACGCGGTTGACATCTGCTTATCCAGGCTGCCGGCGTCATGCCATCCGCCCGTGGTATCCCAATGTTTGCCGCTGCCATCCTGGGCGTCGTCCAAGTGGCAGGCTTTGTGCCATCCGGGAATCTCCATGCCGCACCGGGCGACATACAGGTAGTGCCGAACCTTGTCAATGAGTTCCCGATAGTGCCGGCGGTCGATCGTGACCGTGGGGGACTTGACGGTTGAAAAACCCGGCAGACTGACCTCCAGTTCATACGCGCCCGGAGTCGTGACATCCGTGAAGTCGGCGATGAGGAGGCGCCGTCCCCATTCGTCTTTCCCCCAATCGATCGTCTCTTTCTTGAACGCCGCTTCCCGCTTGCCGGCCGGATACAGGCTGAACATGCCGCCTTTCCTGGGTTCCCCCTTGACGGCGATAATGGCTCGCTTGACGCCCGCCGGGTGATAGCCGCCCTGGCAGGCGACGATCTCCACGGGAGCGTCTCCAAATCCGTCGCATCGCATGTCGTCAAGCCAGATGGATCCCTTTTCGCCTTGCGTCACCACGCGGAACACCACGTGATCCGCGCCATACGGCGGTTGGCCGGTCCATTCGATCCGCTGCCACTCGCCCGTCTTCACGGCGACATCCGGACCGCGGCCGATACCAAGCCGGTTAAATGTGCCACCGCCGACATAGTCCTCATATTTGTGGCCGTTCTTTTCGGCAATAACCGTCCCCTGGAAAAATCGGTACCACGTCATTTCCAGCCGCGCGCTGCCGGAAACGTCGTCGCTGCCGCGCACCCAGGCGCTCATGGCATACCGGCGCGTGTAGTCGATCGCGGCGCCGACATATTCGACCTTGCCGACCGGCCAGAACTGCCGGGTGGCGATCTCCAATTCGAGCGGTTCCGGACGAACCGGGATGCGCAGGGATCGGCGGCCGCCGCGCGCCACGACCTCATCGACACCAAACCCCTTTTCATCCGCGGGTTTGTCTTGTCGCAACAGTCTCCACCCGATGACCCGCCCGGAATCGTCAATCGCCTCGAATCCTGGATTCGGCATCAGGTTTACCCGGTCGGTGTCGGAAAAATAGCCCTCGTCTTTTGGATCGAACCCCATCCGGAACTCCGCCAGCCGTTGCGTTCCTTTGTAGACACGCAAGGCGTTCAGCCAGGCATTGCCCCGCTTGCGGCTCCGAAAACGCAAATCGATCCGGTTCTTTTCGGCCCTCGCCGGGATGCGCCACCAGGGGCCGCCTTTCTTTCCTCGCTGATACTGGAACAGCGCTTCGCCGTCCGGCGAGGTGACTTCGAACCCGATTTCTTTCCCCAGCGCCGCGGACGGCTCCGCGATGCCGAGTTCCACTTCGTATGGGCCGTCGGGCAACTCCAGAAGAATGTGAAAGTCGGGACCCTGGGTCAGTCCCTGGAGGGAATCGCCAAGGTCTTGCGCGAAGGGCGAGAAAGCGGTCGATTGGCTGGGAGAGAGCCGCGCAAAATAGAGCGGTTCGCGCGCGGCCTGACTTTCGGACAAGCGCAGCGTGAGTCCCCAAAAACGCGCGCCAATGTACTCTCTATTGCGCGGCAGATCCAGGTGTTTCCATCCCTTCCAGTCGACGGTTGCACGGAACACAACCTTTTTTTCATCGTACACGTTGCCCCAGGCATCGACATATTCCAGGACGTCGCCGGAGGCGTTGCCAAAGACCCACACGCTCACGCCGCTGACGTTTTGGACCTTTTCGTTAGAGAAGCCGATGTGCCAGCCATCCTTGCGGAAGATGACAATGCGCTTATTGGCGCCCGGCTTCGACGCATAGGCAAGCTTCATGGTCGGCATATTGTCAAACCGGACTTCATCCGATAAGGCAATGGAGTCGGTTTCGAACGCCGCCGGTTGGGGAAACGTCTGCGGGCTCACGATGCGGTTATCCAGCGCCACGCACAGCGCCCACCCTTCAGCCTGGTCCGGCGCCAGGTAGTCAACGGCGCTTTCTCCCGTCAACAGACAGCGCAATGGTTGTTTGGACGCGGTTGCGCTGCCGGCGAAAACGAAAACAACAGGAATCCAAAACGCCATCGCAAGCGGCGCAAATCGTTTATAGAATAAATTCATGGTAGGTTCTCCCGCAAATTTTATTGCCCGTTCCACGCCCGGTCGATTTCATGGCAGGTTCGTAGAAACTTGGCGCTGATCGACGTGCAGATTTCGCCACCGGACAGGATGCTGCCGGGAACGTCCGACGAGGTGTAGATCACGGGAAAATCCCGCGGAACCCCGCCACTATAGTATGTCTTCAGCTTGCCGTTTCCTGCGATCGAGTAATTCAACGCGGCGCCGGTAATCAGTCCGTTTCGGGGCGCGGGAGGCGTAAAGGAAAGCGCGGTCCCCGGCATCTGAAAACGATATCCCACGCCGGCGATCATCGAGTTGTTCATCGGATTTCTGCCCATGATCCACTGCAACTGCGCATCCGCAAGTTCCAGGCACTGCTTTTGATCGAGGAGTCGATAGGCCTGACACAGGAAGCTGGATGCCGCCATCACCTCGCCATTGGACACCGTTCCCTTGATCGTTTTTGGAAACAGCAGATCCCATCCCGGCACATGTTCGTAGGGCGTCTGGCGCACCAGCGGTTGCAGCACTTGATCGACGAATGCCCGCACTTCCTTTTTTATGTCGCGCGTCAATTTGCTTTTTGGGAACGCCAGCGCGTACTCGATCAGCGATGTCAGCAGGTCGTAATCCGGCCCTCGCCAGTAGTATTCCCGGCTCTTCAAATTGGCTAACCGTATTTGCGCGCGTTTTTCGGCCCGTTCGCGATAGGCCGGCTCCCCCGTCAATCGCCACATGTCGATGTCCACTGAAAGGGCTTCGCTTTCGTCCTTCATGCCCGGGTAACTCAGTTCCAGCGCTTTTAAAAAACGCGCATAATCCTGTCCCCGCGCCTTGAGCGCCAGAGAAACCCGTGACAGCGCAAGGAGAAACCGAGGAATCGCCGCGCCGTAGGGACCGATCAACGGGCGGTCGTCGTAGTCGCCGACGATGTTGTTCTGGGAGTGAATCATCCCTCCATAAGAGGGATTCACCGAAGAAAAGAACCGGCCGTCCGGCAACTGCATCTTGATCAACTGGCTCGCGCCCCAAACCGCTTCGTCGAGAATATCCGGAAGCTCCAATCCTTCCACGGTGACGGGCGGATACTTGCCGGGCGTTTCCAATTCGATCGTCGCCAGATCCCGAATGATCATGGACGCGGTTGACATCTGCTTATCCAGGCTGCCGGCGTCATGCCATCCGCCCGTGGTATCCCAATGTTTGCCGCTGCCATCCTGGGCGTCGTCCAAGTGGCAGGCTTTGTGCCATCCGGGAATCTCCATGCCGCACCGGGCGACATACAGGTAGTGCCGAACCTTGTCAATGAGTTCCCGATAGTGCCGGCGGTCGATCGTGACCGTGGGGGACTTGACGGTTGAAAAACCCGGCAGACTGACCTCCAGTTCATACGCGCCCGGAGTCGTGACATCCGTGAAGTCGGCGATGAGGAGGCGCCGTCCCCATTCGTCTTTCCCCCAATCGATCGTCTCTTTCTTGAACGCCGCTTCCCGCTTGCCGGCCGGATACAGGCTGAACATGCCGCCTTTCCTGGGTTCCCCCTTGACGGCGATAATGGCTCGCTTGACGCCCGCCGGGTGATAGCCGCCCTGGCAGGCGACGATCTCCACGGGAGCGTCTCCAAATCCGTCGCATCGCATGTCGTCAAGCCAGATGGATCCCTTTTCGCCTTGCGTCACCACGCGGAACACCACGTGATCCGCGCCATACGGCGGTTGGCCGGTCCATTCGATCCGCTGCCACTCGCCCGTCTTCACGGCGACATCCGGACCGCGGCCGATACCAAGCCGGTTAAATGTGCCACCGCCGACATAGTCCTCATATTTGTGGCCGTTCTTTTCGGCAATAACCGTCCCCTGGAAAAATCGGTACCACGTCATTTCCAGCCGCGCGCTGCCGGAAACGTCGTCGCTGCCGCGCACCCAGGCGCTCATGGCATACCGGCGCGTGTAGTCGATCGCGGCGCCGACATATTCGACCTTGCCGACCGGCCAGAACTGCCGGGTGGCGATCTCCAATTCGAGCGGTTCCGGACGAACCGGAAATCGCAGGGATCGGCGGCCGCCGCGCGCCACGGCCTCATCGCCCCCAAAACCCTTTTCATCCGCGGGTTTGTCTTGCCGCAACAGTCGCCATCCAATGGCCCGTCCGGAAGCGTCAACCGCCTCGAAACCGGGATTGGGAATCAGGTTCGAGGGGTCCGTGTCGGAGAAACCGGCCTCGTCCGCGGGATCGAAACCCATCCGGAACTCAGCAAGTTGCCGCCCGTCCCCGTAAAGGCGCAAGGCGTTCAGCCAGGCGTTGCCGCGTTTCCGACTTCGAAAATGCAGATCGATCCGATTCCCTTCGGCCCGGCATGGGATACGCCACCAGGGGCCGCCTTTCTTTCCTCGTTGATACTGGAATAGCGCTTCGCCGTCCGGCGAGGCAACGTCGAATCCGATTTCGTCCTTCAGCACCGCGGCCGGCTCGGCGATGCCGAGTTCCACTTCATACGGACCGTCGGGCGCCTCCAGAATGACATGGAAATCGGCGTTCTGGGTCAATCCCCGCAGAGGATCGCCAAAAGCGGGCGCGAACGGAGGGCAAACGGCCGCTTGACTGGGGCACAGCTTCGCGAAGTAGAGCGGCTCGCGCGCGGCCTGACTTTCGGACAAGCGCAGCGTGAGTCCCCAAAAACGCGGGCCTTCCTTGTTGCGCGGGAGATCCAGACGTTTCCATCCCTTCCAATCGACAACGGCGCGGAATACAACTTCCTTTGGGTCATACTCATTGCCCCAGACGTTGACATACTCAAGGATATCGCCGGAAGCATTGCCGTAGACCCACACGCTCACGCCGCTGACGTTCTGGACTTTTTCGTTAAAAAAGCCGATATGCCAGCCATCCTTTCGGAAGATGACGATGCGCTTATTGGCGCTCGGCTTCGCCGCATAGGCAAGCTTCATGGTCGGCATGTCGTCAAACCGGACTTCAACCGATAAGGCAATGGAATCGGTTTCGAACGCCGCCGGTTGGGGAAACGTCAACGGGCTCACGATGCGGTTATCCAGCGCCACGCACACCGCCCACCCTTCGGCCTGTTCCGGCGCCAGGTAGTCAACGGCGCTTTCTCCCGTCAACAAACACCGCACTGGAGCATTCGTCGGTCCCGCGATGGAAAAAACCGTCGCATGTACCCAGCAGGCAACGACCACAGAAAGAAAGCACGGACGCGAGCCACCCGATCTGGCGCTTCTGATTTGCATGCCGAATCCCTTCAATGCCGACCGACCGCGTCACCGAACCAGCATGACGGTGCCCGATGGACGCATATTGGCAAAGAGGGCAAAATCCGCGCCTTGGTTCACGTTCGCCCAGACGATGCCCTGACTCTCATCCACGCCGTAGTGGCCCAAAACGTTATCCGACGCGCCGCTGACGAACCGCACGTCGTTCGATGGGAAGAAGCTGTTGGTGATGTTTCCGTCCACCGCGAGCCGCCATTGTTGGCCATAATAGTTCGCGGCGTTCCAGGCCAACAGCTTGATGGTCGACTTGTTGTACGAATTGACGTCCTGATTGTCGTAGGCAACCTGAACGGTGGCGAAGAACTCGCCGGGCCGCAATGTCTGTCCAAGCCGCAACGTTTGCCCGAGGCTGTTCGTGCATCTGCCGGGAAGTCCGGTCAGGCTGGCGTGGATGTCGGTCCGCATATGGATCAAAAACGCCACGTTGCTGCCGCTCGGAAAAGAGCCGCGAGTCGTGTCGAACGTTATTTTCGTTCCCGCGCCCAACCCATTGGTGTCGCCGGCATGGCCCACGAACTGCGTGACGCTATTTTGGAGATCGATCGCCGACCAGTATCCCGGCGCCGCCGCGTTGTCCGGGCCTTGCGTCTGCTGTTTGGCCGCCGGACCACCGATATAGTATGGCGCGGCATAGCCCACGCCGGTGTTCGTTCCGGCCGTTCGCGCGGTCCAGACATTGTAGAAGTTGCCGGTCCATCCGTTCAGCGGGGCAGTCACGTTTGAATCAACCGCGTGCCTCCAGCCGTCGTACTGGTCGAAAACCACCATCGTATTGGCTTCGACGGCATTGCCGCGCGAACTCGTTCCTAAAGCGACGGCCCACATGCGAGTCGCGATGAAATTATGATCGATGGCCCAGGTTTGTCCGTCGACGTTGACGGCGGTATAACTGCCGCTGGACATGCGAATGCCGTAGAACGGGTTCAGCACGACGTTGTTGGCGAAGATATTCGAGGCGGTGTTGATGGCAGCGGGAGCCAATACGGCTTGGCCGGCGCCGGCGATATGGTTATTGTTGATCACGTTCACGGTGTTCGTGAACGCACTGAATCGGATGGCGGGAGTATCGGATGCAAGCCGAATACGGTTGTTCTGAATCAGATTGTTGTGCCCATTGATGCTGACCCCGCTGTAAGCCTGCACGACGTCGAGATCGTTGTCCACGATCGTCACGCCGGAACCATCCACGCCGAGACCCGCCGTGGCCGTTGTCGTGAAGGCAAGGTTGGTCAACACATTTTTTGACACGATCGTGCCCGTCAACGGTCCGTAGAGGGATCCCAGAGAAATGCCGGCGCTATATTGGTGTATCGTGGTCGTGCCGATGTTATAAATCCGGTTCCCCGCAATCACCCCGCTCTCGCCGCCGTTGAAAGTGATGCCCGAACCGCTGCGCGTCTTGTCGGTATCGTGAATGATGTTGTTCAGGATTTTCGTGTTCTCCGTGTCGGCGAACATCATGCCGACCGTCACTTTCGGTCCCGTGATCTCGAATCCCTGCACGGTCACATTCGTGTAACTCACGCATTTGATGGCCGCGCCGTTGGTTGGCGTGAGGATGACGGTTTCGCCGTCAGCCGCCTTGAGCGTCAGGTTATGCCTGACGATATCAACGCCAATGGAGGCTCCGGCCATATTGGTATAGGTTCCACCGTAAACCAGCACCGTATCCCCCAGGTGACTCGCGGCGCCGATTGCATCCTGGATGTTCGCATACGGTTTGCCTTCCCCGACCTCCAAAACGGCGCCCTGCGCCGCGGCGATTGCAAGCGTCAGCGCCACACTCGCCATGGTCTGTTGGAACTTCATCTTCATTTCCTTTACTCCTTGCGTCCGCCATGCGGACATGTGTTACCGAATCAATACCCACCGACAAAGTAATGGCGCTAGGTTGTCTCTCCCTTGACCAGTCGGACCTGCACCCACTCGACTGGGTGCGCCGGCGGCTGCGCTCCGGCCAGCGTCTGCAGCAGCCGCAACGCCAGCCTGGACGATTCGACCAGATCGCCCTCCACGCGGCTGATGGGCCGGGGGTAGGGGAAGCCGATGCCGCGGGTGGTTCTCGTCAATAGCCGCAAGTCGCGCGGCAGTCTCAGATGAAGCTCCTGGACCGCCCGCAGAACGCCATGACAGAGGACGTCGTCGCTCACGAACACGCCGTCCGTCCGCGCGGGCTGACCCCAGAAGCGCTTGAACAGCTCGTACCCTTGACGTTCACTCCAGCCACCTTCCTCATAGCCGATCCACTCGTCGCGGAAGCGCAAACCGCATGCGGCGGCGGCCTTGGCCGCCACGGGTGCCAAGAACAGCTCTTCCGGGGCCTTGCCGACATACCGGGGATGCAGCAAGCAGACACTGGCGCAGCCGCTCTCGGCCAGATGACGCATGCCATCCAGGAATGTCTTCTTTACGTCCCAACAGACAACGCCCACGCCGTTACCCGTTGCAGCGCGTGTGCCGCCCATGTAGACCACCGGAATGCCCGCCGCAGTCAGTTTCGATTCCAGCGCGTAGAGCTTTGTGAAACTCAGCACGCCCCGCAGACGCGGCAGGACCGCCGGTTCCAGCAGATCGAGAGTCGCCGGCATCTCGGGGCCGGTTACGGTGCTCACGCCCAGATGTAGTTTCACCGCCCACCTGGGATTGAGCGCATGCAGGTCGTCGCGCAGCCGCGCGCACATCCGCGCGTAGAAGGGAGAGGCGTTATCGGCGAGGAAACAGTGCGACAGCACGAGTGCGATCTCGCCTTTGCTCTTGAGCGGATCGGCGGCGAACACACCCTTGTTGGGAAGACGCTCGATGCGCCCCTCGGCTTCCAGTTTGGCGTAGGCCAGATCGAGGGTCGTCTGACTGACGGACAGGCTGCGCATCAACGACGGCACGGATGGCAGGGGCTCGCCGACTTGCAGCGTTCCCAGAATCCGCCGCAACTCCCCGCAAATCTGCATGACTCGCGGCCTTACAGACCCCTCCGTTCTCATGTGCACGACCATAGCGCTATGGTTGGCACGGTGTCAACAGGTATTTTCGACGGGCAGTGAGGGGCCGATTGAAATGATGCAGACACAGTGGTCCACGGACGCGCGCTGACGGTAGTCTCAGAGTGTGCGCGGCTCAGCGCCCGTTCCATGACGCGGCACGACGCTCTTCGAGGAGCCTCTTCTCCACGACTTCTCCGCACTCACCGGATGCCGATCACGGTGCCGCCCAGGTAATGGATCTCGTAGGCGCCCATGTCCACGGTGCCGTTCTTGATGCGCGCGGTGCCGTCGAGGTCAACGGTGCCCGTCATCCAGCGCGCGTTGGCGCCCTTATCGATTTCCTGACCCAAGTGCTCGCGCAGGAGGCGCTGTGCAGTATCGCCGGCGACCGGCTGACGCTAGACCAGCACGACGAACGCATCGTCCGGGTGCTGCTCCTGATGGAAAGCAGTCTGTCCTCGCCGCACTCCATTGCCGATCTGGCCCGTTCTTCCGGCATGTGCGTGAATGTCTTCATGCGCGTTTTCAAGGAGGTCACGGGTCACACGCCGCAGAACTACTTCATCGGGTTGCGCATAGATCGCGCGGTGCGCCTGTTGCTCTCCTCGCGTCTTAGCATCGAGGAGATCGCCGACGAATGCGGCTTCTGCGACCGCTACCACTTCACCCACGCCTTCGCGCGCCTGCACGGCATGTGGCCCGCACGGTTCCGGCGGTTTCACGCGCACCCATTGACGATAGCGTGAGAACGGATCTGAGTGCTTCTTTCGATATCGCAGTCCCCATTCAACGACACGCCATCTGGCGGCTAGCCGAACGCCCATCGGTAGAATTCGCTCAGGCTGCCGTGAAACACGGCGCGTTGCAGGTTGCCCCAGGTCAACTGATCTCCGGTGGCGTAGTAGAGATACACCTTACCGTCATACTCCACAAGATCAGGGTCGGAGTTGTTGCAGCCCTCGTCCCCATCCGCCGCCAGAATCGGGTTGCGGGGCGACAGATCCCACTGCTTCAGGTCGGATGAACGGGCCAGGTAGGTCTCGAAGCGGCGCGGATCCGGACGATGCTCCAGGTACAACATCTGGTAAAACCCGTTAGAATAGCGAAGGCACGGACAGGCCGCATAGCGGTCCGGGGCGAAAACGGCATCGGGCACGCGGCTCCAGTCGAGCAGATTTGCGGAACGGGCAAACGTGATGGTGAACGGAACGTAGGCCGGATGCGTGATCTCGCAGGCCATTACATACCCATCCGGCGACGGGCACACGGACGTATTTAAAATTGTCTCTTCGGGCGCATGCGGCACCGCCACCTGCTGGTTCCAGGTTCTCAGATCGTCAGACCAGAAGACCGTCACATCGTTCCAGCCGTTGCCGGGCCTGCCCGGCGTGAAGATGGCTCGCGATGCGTATACGAAAATGCGGTCATCCACACTTATGGCGGACGCCAACCCATATCCCTGGGCGAGTTCGGCCAGGATCGCGCCGTCGGCGACGTTCTTGATCTGAATCCGATAGTCCTCCGCTCCGCCCCCCGATCCGGGCCGGAGGCATTCCATGCGGATCGGACGCCCCCGATAGACGAGAGGCGTACATTCCATCATGTCCGCGGTCACGACACGACGTTCTTTGACGAGCTTCACTTAAACCATTTCTCAACTCACCGGATGCCGATCACGGTACCGCCCAAGTAATGGATCTCGTAGGCGCCCATGTCCACCGTGTCGTTCTTGATGCGCGCGGTGCCGTCGAGGTCAACGGTGCCCGTCATCCAGCTCGCGTTGGCGCCCTTATTGATACAGGGCGAAGACATCTTGAGCCGGAAGTTGCCGGCAGCCGCATCCGCGAATCGCGGGTTCAGGCCGATGTTGCCGCTGCCATAGGCATCCGGCGCCGGAAAGGCGCAGGAGTTGTTGATGTAGGCTGTCGCCGAGACCGAGACGTAGATGTTGGTGAAACCGTCCGTGCCGCCGGTATTGCCCCAGACGATGCAATTGCTCATGGCGCTGCCTGATCCGGCCGTGAATCCCACTCCGCCGCCTCTAACTTTGCCGTTGTTGTTGGCGACGGTGCAGTTGTCTATCGCGGCCTTGGAGGCGCATTCGACACCGCCAGGACCCCCAGCCGACGCGTGGGCGACTTTGCCCGTATTCCATACCACCAGGCAATTGTCCATCGAGGTGTTCGCATGGAGCTGCACGCCACCGGGTCCCCATTGGGACGCGTTGTTCGAAACCACGCTGTGGCTGAGCACGCCTCCGGAATAGAAGCCGCAGATCACGCCGCCGCCATAATTGTCCGAGGAGTTCCCAACGATGACGCATTTGCTGATCACGCCGCCATCAGTCTGCGCGCCGCCGCCATAGCTTCGCCCGTAGTTGGATGTCAGCGTACAATGCGTCATGATGGCGCTTCCCCACAACATGGCGCCGCCGCCATACGAATATGCCTGGTTGGCCGTGATCACGCAGTTGCTGACCAGACAGTTGGCTCTGAGCATGATGCCTCCGCCAGCCGTATTGGCATAATCGCTCCCCGTTTTAATGGTGCGTCCATTCCGCAGGGTGAAGCCGGATAGCGAAGCGCCGTTGCCCAAATACACGCATCGTATAGCGCCGGGCCCAAATCCGTTGACTGTATCGCTTGGATCCGACGCGCCTTCGATGATCGTTGCCGAAGGACCATTCACGCTACGCACCTTGACCGCCTTGTCCACCATCACCCGGTTAGTCACCGCGAACGATGGAGCGATGGCGCCACCGACGTTATACACGCCATTGGAAACCAGCACCAGCTCGCCGACTCCAGCGATGTCAACGGCATCCTGAATATTACTGGCCGCCGATGCCCAGGTCAGGTAGGGCGAGGCTGGCGTCTGGCCGGCCTGGGCCACATAGCGAGTAAGGAAATCAACGGCTGTCGTAGCCGGGAGGGGGGTATCCGACAGCACCCAATTGTCAACACAGCCCCATGCCGGCGTCGCATTGCCATACATGCACAGCGTGGCGAGGTTCCGCTCCGAATAGGGACGGTTTGAAATAGGGATTCGAAGTGAGGTGTCCGCCCTGACCACCGCTCCGGAATACGTGTTGGCGGCCAAGTCCAAGACGAGCTGCACGTTGTACCAGACCTCCGGAACGAGAGTTATGATGGGATCTCCATTGCTTGTCCCAGTCGCATAGAGAGCCCACCCAATGGTTCTCATAGAAAGAGCGCCTGCTGTATTCTTATCACCCACCGTCAGATAGAACCCGCCGGAACCGGACGGCAGCATGACGTCCATGTTCATGTACAGAAACCCGGTCGCATTGGATGACACCTCGGTGAAAGTCTGCTTGAAGAAGACCTCACCCGCTCCATTGGTCCAGCCGGCGCCCATGCCGTTGGCGGCAAAGACATTGGTGAACGGGCTTTGCGCGCTCGCCAGGCCGACCCCCACATAGGCGCCGGGGAACTTGGGCCATGGCGCCACGGTGTTGACGTTATCCTGCTGATTGCCGAAATCACCGTCCGACGTGAGATAGGCCGCCTGCGCGGCGGCGCCCCACCACAGACACAGGGCGCCGAGCGCGGCCATGGTTCTGGCCGTCACACCCTTCCTCGACATGTCCGGCACGATGCGCGCATTGCTCTCACGATTCATGACGTTTGCCTCCACGGTTGTCCGCACACTCCCACCCTGCGTCAGGCGTGTTTTGCCTGGCACGTCAAAACAAGAATAGACTAACAAAGGCGATCGCGGCCGGTAATGCACGGGACGCTTTATGTTGTGCACAATCTTACCTGAACGTATACTCCACCGGCATGGTCATGTCCGTCAAGAGTTGTCCCGATTCATGGGACATCTACTCACCGCCGTTCGTCGCCGTGCAGGTCCTGAGCTGCAACTGGGTGTGGATCGAGTGGAACTGGAATTTCGACAACCTAGCGGCGCCCTACTGGCGTTTTTACTGGAACGGCAACCGGGGTGCCCACATGCTGCTGGACGGACACCGCACCGACCTGATCCCGTCGCGCTGTTTCCTGATCCCGCCACACACACCCTACACGGCGCGCCAGGAGCGCCCGGTTTGGCATTTCTGTCTGCATTTTCTGACGAATCCCAGCCGCTTGTACCTGGCGCCCGGCATCTACGCGTCGTCCCTGACCGAGCCCATCCGTCGTCTGATTGGCGACCTGCGCAAGCGCGTGCGCGCGGAGAAGGGCAGCGTCATCTCCCTGAAGTCCGCTTTGCTGACTCAAGCGCTCGCGCAAGAGGCGCTGTGCAGCATCGCCGGCGACCGGCTGACGCTCGACCGGCACGACGAACGCATCGTCCGGGTGCTGCGCCTGATGGAAAGCAGTCTGTCCTCGCCGCACTCCATCGCCGATCTGGCCCGTTCTTCCGGCATGTGCGTGAATGTCTTCATGCGCGTTTTCAAGGAGGTCACGGGTCACACGCCGCAAAACTACTTCATCGGGTTGCGCATAGATCGCGCGGTGCGCCTGTTGCTCTCCTCGCGCCTGAGCATCGAGGAGATTGCCGACGAATGCGGCTTCTGCGACCGCTACCACTTCACCCACGCCTTCGCGCGCCTGCACGGCATGGGGCCCGCCAAGTTCCGGCGGCGGCACGCGCACCCCATGACGGTAGCGCAACTGGAGTAAACCTCCGTCACCGACGAGGACTGTGTCGCTCCGTTCGGCATGGTGTCTATCATGATCTAGTCCTTGGCGGATTTGCGCGGCTCTGAGAGCAGTTCGTCGTCAATGATCCTAACCGGTCGCGTATCCTTGAGATCCGGGACCTTGAAATACACATCGATCCCCTCGGGATCGACGAACTCGCTCAGGACGATGGCGACCGGGGCGTTCGTGCGCCCGGGATTCGTCCAGGCCTTGACGACGACTTTCTGCCCGTCGGGACGGATTCTGTTGTCCGGGACCGGTTCCCCGAGGCTGGCCGGATCGAGAACCAAGTCGCGGGGATTCGGGCAGAGCTTGAGTGCCTCCGCATTCAGGGCCGCGCTGAACGTAAACAGAACCGGCCCGCGCAAGAGGGCGACGCGGCCGTCCTGAACCCCCCGGCCACGAACGAAACGCCAGTTCATCGGCATCGAAAGAGTCAGCGTGTCGCCGGATTTCCAGACCCGCTTGATGACGGCGCAACCGGCGCGGGACGTATCCGGCGTGCAGGGCGCGCCGTTCACGGCACACGCGATCTTCTCCGCCCAGCGGGGCGTCCGAAACTGAAACCCGAACTTGACGCGTTTCGAACAAACAAATGACAGTTTGACCTCTCCGGAATTCGGGTATGCGGTCTCCTGCCTGATCTCGACGGATTTTCCGTTGACGTCAAACGTCTTGTCGGAACGCGTGAACAGGTTCAGCGCGATGCCGCCGTCCGGGGTACGGTAGTAGACCTTTTGTGGCAGTTCGGCGACCGCGCGGCGGAAGTTCCCGTTGCAGCAGAAAGTGTCGTGCTGCTGGAATTGCCTTTTCCCCGTGAACGGCGTGAAGTAGCAGATGCGGCGACCGTCCGGCGATTGCGCCCCGAACAGAGCGTTGTAGATCGTCCGCTCCATAATGTCCCCGTACCGCAGATCACCTTCCAGCCGCATGAGGCTGTCAATCCAGCGGAGCAGATAGGCGGTCACGCACGATTCCTCGACGTTGCCCGCTCCGTCCTGATTGTACGTGAAGTGCTCGCCCTGCGACGTTGAACCGGTGACCAGCAATCCGCCGCGGCCCTGTTCGAGCAGCTCCTGCTTCATCCACAGGCTCTTCTTCAGGTAGTCCTCGCCGCCAATCAGCCGGTACAGTTCCGTGTCGGGATACATGTGCGACAGCATGACGTAGACATGGTAGCGGGCCTGTGCGATGTTCTTCTCCCAGGCGTCGAACGGCTTCAGGTAGTACCAGTGCGGCTCATACTGCAGGGTCTTGGCGAATTCGAGATACTTCACCTCCCCGCTCACGCGATACAGCGCCACAAAGCTCTCCGTGATACCCGCGATGGACACACCCGGGGGGATGATATGCTCCCCTTTGTCGTTGGCGGGAAATGTCCGCATGATGTAATCCGCCATGGTTTTCGCGTCCGCCAGAGCTTGCGGATTTCCCGTCACCCGGTAGTTCCTCACCAGCGCCAGATTGATGTATTCCTGTTCGTGGAGGATCCAGTTGACGACGTTCTGGTGGTTGTTCGTCTCGGGTTTCCAGAAGCCCAGGTATCCGTCGGCATCGCGCGAGCTCCGCAACTGGTCCATGATGTGCTGGGCGCGTTCGGCCACTTTCGGGTCGCCGGTGTATTGGGCAAACAGACTGCCCGCGTCCAGAACCTTGCCGATGCCGTAATACACGTTGCGCTTGTCCCCGCGATCCGTTCTGTTCTTGAACTTGTCCAGCCAGTCCCAGTCCAGGTTGAGAACCATGTAGTTCTTCTCGATCAGGTCCATGATGCGCCGGTCCAGTTCGCCGCCCGTCATCTCGCGATGCGTGAGCCCGACCGGAATCAGTTTGTCGCCCACGATCGGTTTGACGACGTCCCGTGCGCCGATCCCGGAAACGAACATTGCGACGGCGACAGAGCATTGGATGTGTTTCGTGTTCCTCATTTTCATCATTCCTCAGAGTTCTACGTGGCTAATATTATAGCGCGGTCCACCCGACTTGTCCGTAATTTCAGACACGCCACCGGGTGCACGCCGAAGCGCTTCTACTGCCGTATGCGGATGGAGAAGGCCGCGCTGCTACTGCTTTCCGCCCGCCAGACGAGTATCAAGGAGATCGCTGAGGAAACGGCCTTCTCTGATCGCTTCCACTGTCCGGAGGCGGACAAGAGTAGCCAACCGACTCGGTCATCGCACGACTATCGCGGTCCCGACGGGGAAATCGGTTTCGTAACAGCCCATGTCCACGACGTCGCGCTTGATGCGTGCCGTGCCGTCCAGGTCTACCGCGTTGGTCATCCAGCTGGTGTTAAGGCCATGGTTGATGCAGGGCGACGAGACCTTGAGATGGAAGTTCTCCGCGCCGGCATCCGCGAAACGGGGATCTCCGCCGATATTGCCGGCGCCATAGGCGGTCTGCGCCGGACCGGAGCAGGTGTAGTCTATGACCGTGGCCGAGGCCGCGGATACATAAACGTTACTGTATGTATCGTCCGCGTCGGTGTTGCCCCACACGATGCAGTTGCGCATGGCGTTGCTGCTTCCGCCCGTGAATCCCACGCCACCGCCATTTTTCTTGCCGCGGTTGTTCGCGATGGTGCAGTTGTCAACGATCTGAGGCGCCGTGCTGGCATCCAGCCAGATGCCACAGGGACGATTGGCCGTGGCATGAGAGACATTGACTGCATTATTCGCCACCAGGCAGTTGTCGATCGTTCCACCCGAAACCAGGTAAACGCCTCCGGGCCCATAGCGCGATGAGTTGTTCGAGACCACGCAGTGACTGAGCGTCGCGCCAAACGCCATGATTACGCCGCCACAGTACATATCCCCATAGTTCCCGTCAATTACGCAGTCCCTGATCGTGCCGCCCTCGTTCTGCACGCCGCCGGACCACTGTGTCGTTGCGTTGTTCCGCACGGTGCAGTCGACCAGCGTACCGGCTGAGTTCTGCGGCAGGTAGGCGCCGCCGCCGTAGTCGCTGGCCTTGTTGCCCGTCAGCACGCAGTTGCTGACCACACACCCGGCGTGGATAACGGCCCCGCCGCCGGCACGGTCAAACTGATAGTGACCGCCGGTCTTGAGGGTGCGCCCGTTGGTTAACGTGAACCCGGCCAACGACGCTCCGTTTCGCAAGTAAACGCAGCGCACGGCATTGGCTCCCAAGCCGTCGACCGGATCGCTCGGATCCACGACTCCTTCGATGATGGTCGCCTCCGGCCCGTTAACGCTACGCACGGCAACCGCTTTGTCCACGACCAATCGGTTGGTCACCAAGTAGGATGGCGTCTTGACGCCGCCGGTGTTGTACACGCCGTTGGAGACCAGCACCACCTCGCCGGCGGCGGCCGCGTCAACCGCATCTTGGATGTTGCTGGCAGCGGTTGCCCACGTAAGATACCCGCCGCCCGGCGTCTGGCCCGCCTGGGCCACGTAGCGGGTCAGGTGGCCGACGGAAGGGGGCGCCGGCAGCGGGGTATCCGACAGCAGCCAGTTGTCGACCCTGCAGCCGCCGTTGTTCAGACCGGCATGGTCGGCGCCAATCAACGTTATGGACTTGTCGGCATATGTTAGGGGCCGGGTCGAGATGGGACATCTCAAGGAATTACCTGCCTTGATCACAGCGCCGGAATATGTATTCGCCTTTAGATCCAGTGTGAGCTGGATGTTGTACCACTCGCCGGTCTCGACGGCGCAGATGGCGGCGCCGGGTTGGTTTGTGAGGCTATACGCGAAGATCCCGGTGTCTTTCACGTGCAGCAACACGGAGGGATTCACTCCGCTGGCTTGGCACAGCAGCGGCCTGAAACCGCCGGTCGAGGGAAGCATAACGTCCAGATTCGCGTAAACGTGGCTGGTCGTGCTCGTCGAGATCGGGCCAACGTTCTGCGAGAACCACGCGCCCGAGGCCGTGGTCGCCCAGTAGACGCCCATACCGTTATTGGCGAACACGTTCGTAAAAGGGCTTTGCGATCCAGTGCTACCGTACACCAGGTTGCGGCTCCACGGCGAAACGAGAAGGACTCCATCCGTTTGATTGCCGAGGCCGCCGTCCGAATTCAGGTCTGACGCCCGACTCGCCATCGTCCCCACGATCGCAAGCCACCCCGCCGCCAAGCCGCTTTTCCACACTCTCGAACCAGCGTTCATAGCATCACCCTCCGCGCCGCCCCCAAAGCGCGCCTTCGTTTAGCGGAGCCCCATTGCACCGCTCTGAATATAGGATAGCGTCCGCCAGGCAACCCGAGTATGTACCCGATCATTTTTGTTGTGTGTGCAGTGGAGACGGGCTACTCTCATAATCATGTCGCGGCAGCAGGGGCTATACAAGACCACCGGTTACGGCACGACCCATGTGCACTATGTTCCGGTGCATGTGCAGAGTTGCAGCGATCTGCGGGTGCCGGGAAACTGGAATTACGACCAGTTGGCGGGGCCGTTCTGGCGGTTTTACTGGAACGCCACCCGCGGCGCCTATGTCCTGCAGGATGGCCGCCGCATTGACTTGGCCCCATCGCGATGTTTCCTGATCCCGCCCGACACGCCCTTCGCCGCGCGCCAGGAACGCCCCGTCTCGCACTTCTGCATTCATTTCCTGACTACTCCCAGCCGTTTGCGGCTGAAGCCCGGCGTCTATGGCATGCCGATGACCTCTCGTTTTCGCCAAGCGATCGCCGAGTTGCGCGCGCGGTTCCGGCGGGAGACCGGAAGCCCCACCACCTTGCAGACTTCCCTGCTGGTCCAGTCCTTTGTCTATGAAGCGCTGTGTCGCATGGCCGGCCCCCACCTGATGTTCGAGCACAGGGACGAACGGATCGATCGCATCCTGAGTCTCATGGAAGCCAATCTGTCGGCGCCGCTCCCCGTCGCGGAGTTGGCCCGGCGCGCGGGGCTGAATATCAACGCGGCCATCAATACGTTCAGAAAGGCTATCGGGCAAACGCCGCGCCATTACTACTGCCGTCTGAGGTTGGAGAAGGCGGTGTTGCTGTTGCTGACCAAGAATCTGAGCATCGAGGAAATCGCCCAGGAAACCGGCTTCTGCGACCGGTACCATTTCTCCCGCCTGTTCTCGCGCCAGTATGAAATGGGGCCCGCCCAATTCCGCGCCATGCACGGCGGACGGCCTGATGCAACGGATCTGCGCCCTGCGCTTCGGTGCAGCGGTTAGTCCCCAAGGCAGTCGTTCCGGCGTCCTCCGCCGAGGATTAGCGATCCGCAAGGTCCGTCACAGCACCGTGATCAGGGTGCCCCCGCGAGGAGGTATGCGCGTTGAGATCAGGCGGACGTCGTCCACATACCAGTACACGTTGTTGCCGGTGTTGGTTTCGGAGACCAGCAGGATACCGATGGCGCTGCCCGCGTAACTATCGGAGGGTTGCACGGTCTGAAGATTGGCGGTGAAATCCGTCATGGCATTGTTGGAGAGATCGCCCCATCGTGCTTGCCGAGACGCGATGATCGCGTTTGTCCCCTGATGGGACCAACACAGCGACACGGTCAACCGCGATTCTGGATCGGCAACGGGGGTAACGCCCGTACACTTGGCGGCGCCGACGGTCACAGCATAGGATCTGCCGGCCCGGTAAGTGGCGGACAATGCCTGATATAGCCCGCTTGTGACCGTGTGGCTGACGGTGGACAGGTACGCCATCTGATTGCCGTCCAAGTTTGAGAACGTCTGGCCCAAGTGTCCGTTCACCACTATTCCGGAGTCGCTGGCCCCTATCTCGGACCAGTTGTCCACGACAGTCGTGTATCCCCCCTCGGGTAACACGGGCAACTCGAACGAGGCGTTCGACACGTCAATCGTTTCGACTATCGGCGTGAACACCGTGGTCGCCGCCAAGCGCACGTTGTCTATGTCCCAGTATGCGTTGTTCCCTGTGTTGGTTTCAGTGACAATCAGGATGCCGATGGAACTGCCCGCGCAGTCATTCGTTAACTGCACAGTCGGGAGGCTGACGCTATAATCGGTCAGGGCATCGGTTGCGAGGTCGCCCCATCTCACCTGTTGGGAGGCGAGGGCCGTCATGGTTCCATGATCGCTCCAATAGAGCGCCACGGTTAACCGCGATTCCGGGTCGGCGACAGGGGTGGCAGCCGAGCACTTGGCGACGCCGACTGTCAGCGCGTAAGACCTGCCGACCGTATACGCCGCGGACAGGACCTGGTGGAACCCGCTCGTGACCGTGTGGCTAACCGTAGACAGGTACCCCATCTGGTTGCCGGACGCGTTCGTGAGCGTCTGGCTGTTAAATCCATTCACCAACAAGCCCGCGTCGCTCACCCCCACCTCCGACCAGTTCTCGACGACAGTCGTGTATCCCTGCTCGGGACAGACCGGCGACTCGAACGAATAGTTCGGCACATTGATGGACTCCGCCCGCACCACGCCGCCGGCCATCCATGCCACCGCCAACGCCACGATACACCGTTTCGCGTCCAGCGCTCCGACACTCCGATCCCGGCGCTGCCCCCGATTCGCACCAGATCTATCGATCGCATTCATGGTATCGAGTATCTCCTCCCGTATGGCCTTAATGCAGCCCACTTGGAGCCCACTTGGCTTTTGTTGAACATGATAGTGAAGGTGTGCGCCAACACTATGTTCGGCTTAACCATTGTTGTGCGTTCCATCACCATTGCTTGTACATGCGATCGCCTTGATCTATGCTTGTTTTCACTGTGGTCACCGGGTTCAACAAGACACTTGTGACGTATGGCGGTCTGCCGACCCAGCCAGTGGGGCTGCAACTGATAGACTGTGGGTGGGTGCGGTTGTTGGCTTGGCAATACGCATCCATAGCCGCGCCATACTGGCGGCTCTACTGGAACGGCAACTCGGGAGCAAGCCTGTTGTTCGATGGACGCTGCACGCACCTTGTGCCTTCGCGCGGTGTGCTGATTCCGCCCCAGACCGCCTGCGCCACCCGATTGCGCCAGCCTGTATGGCACTTCTGCATGCACTTTGTTACCGTACCCAGCGGTTTGTGGATGTCGCCCGGCGTTTACCCGTTTGCCGTCGGCCACAGGCTGCGGCCCCTGCTTGACGATCTCGCGCAGCGGCTACGCGATGAGACTCCACGGATCGGCCTTCGAACGACCCTGTTGTGCCATTCGCTGGTCTACGACGCTCTGTCACAGGTGGCCGACGGCGGCTTGGCTCCGCGCTGGAAGGACGAGCGGATTGAGCGTGTGGTACGGCTGATGGCCGGCAACTTGTCCACGCCGCTATCTGTGTCCGAGTTGGCGCACCGAACCGGAATGCATCTCAACACTTTCATCCGTTTCTTCAAAAGGGTGACCGGACACACGCCTCACGATTATTATAAGCACTTGCGAATGGAAAGGGCCGTGTTTCTGTTGCTGTCCACGCGCGGCAGCATTGAGGAAGTGGCCGCGCAAACAGGTTACTGCGACCGTTTCGACTTCTCGCGCGCTTTCGCGCGGCGCCACGGCATTGGGCCGGCGGCGTTCCGCCGCCGGCACAGCTCTCCGATTCCTCCGCCGCCGCCTTCATAGCTGGCCGCTTCTGAATGTCTCTTATCGAGTGTCCGATTGGCCCGACACTTCCGGCGGTTCCGGTTCATCCGCCATGTACGGTTGCACTTGAACGCAATCCACCAGCAAATCCTGCCCGATTTGACCACCCGGCGCGGCGCTGTCCTTCCAATCGGAGATCGTCAGCAACGCGGTTGCGGCCTTCGCACGGAATACTGTGAAGTGCCGGTTCAAGTCTATGTGAGGCGTTTGGGCCGACAGCGACGGCAGAGTCTCGCCGCGTTCGATTCCGAGCGAGACGGCATGAAGCGAGCCAGGCGCCGCCTTGCCGGAGTCGTAGGTATAGAACGAGACCGAGTATAGCCGCCCCGGCTGAAGGTCCCTGATGGTTTGCGTCAAGCGGTTCGGCCCTTTGACGCTTCGTCGCATGGAAACGACCTCATCGGCGCCGGACAGATTTCCCAGGTATGACCGATTCTGAGTCAGTCTGCCGAAGTTGGGGATCGTGACGGTCGCCACTGAATTGGATCCTGCTGTCGTGACGGTCCACCCCTTCAAGCCGTCGGCAAAGTCGGGATTAACGAGATGGGTCAGTACATACGGATCCTTTGACAACAGGTTCCGCCGCCCCTCGATGAAGTAGTGGCGGTACAGTTTGCCGAGCCACCGCATCGTCTCCTCGTCCGCGCCATAAAACGCATAGATGTTGAAGCCATACAGTCCCGCCATGGCCGGCGCGTTGACCAGGTAGTTGTACTGCATATCGAGAAACACCTTATAATTGACGTCAGGGCGCACATCGCAGTTGAACGTGCCCGCCATCATTCCCGGACAGGGCGCCTGCATAAAGTTTTTTTGCGGTTCCGGTGTGACTTCCCAGAACGGCGCCATTTCCAGGTCGTAACAGAGCGCAAGATCGCGCTTAACGGCGCCGTTGGCACATTCGGCGGCGTACCGCTCCAACAGGAGCTTGTGGCCGCTTCCCGCCAATTGACGCATCATGCCCCGGAAATTGGCGGCATCTCCCAGCCCGATCCACGGGTAGACAACCTTGCCCTTGAAGGCCGGATCGATCCCGATGCGCAGGCATGCCTGGGCGTAATTGTCAAATTTGTTCTGCTGTTTCGGCAGGAACGCGATGGTGCATTCGTCCGCCATGATGCCATCGACATAGGCCATGCGCATGTCCTCCGCGGTCCAGAACTTCACCACTTCCTCGATGGACAGAATCTCCGCATCGGGAGTCCAATTCGGCACGCTGTCATAGGCGAACCAGTTGCCGCCATTCTTTTTCCACTCCTCGATCACCTGAGTGGGAGCCGCCATTCCAATGCCTCCACGGGACAACGTGACATAATCAACGACGTTGACGCTGCTCAGCACGTGTTGCTTCAGGTAGTTCCAATCGATCCTGGCCCGAACGGCGGGCATGATCGGGTGCGAGGGATAGCTGAGACAATTTTCCGGAACCATACGCACGATGAGACTTCGGAAGCTAGCCGCGCCCCGCACGCCGGCGAACACCCGGTAGGTTCCCGGCTCCAGCCGCCGCATCGTTTCCCGGCGAAGCTCCTTGGCTCCATTCCATTCCAGAACGGCGGTCGAGTCGTCATCCGTGCCCAACCGCACCCACGCGGCAGCGTTCGTGTCCGTCAGCGCAACCTCGGCTGCGATAAAAATCCAGCCCAGCCGCGGATTATCGAATGCGAAGGTCCCCTTCCCGAAATCCTTAACGCAAAGCGCTTCGGTCACAACGTTGTTCAGCACGCGTCCGCACCCGGCCCGCTCATGTCCGGCGGACAGATACTCCGCCAGGTAGCTTCCTTTGCCGCTTTCCTTCAGCACGACAGCATGCCGATCGGCTTCCTCAAAATCCTTGAGCCGGAAACTGACGCTACGTCGGTCCAGCACCTCCGAACCGCGCCTCAGTTCCACGTCCACGAACTGGATCGCGGACACCGGATCCACCGTCGGCAGCTTGAACGCGCATCGTTTGCGGGCCTTTTGTTCCATCGTGCCGACCACCCGCCGATAGTTGTCCCGCCGTTGAACATGAACGGTTAAATCCTTGGTCTTCCCGGACAAGGCCAGTCGGACTTTTCCCTTAATCGCGTCGCCCTTGCCGATGCTCTTCGGAATGGTCACGTCCGCAATGCGGTCGGCCGATTGCACGGTCACGAACGCCGACCCGAAATCCAACACCCGTTCGCCGTCCTTGACCTGGAGATCCAGGAAGTACTCGCCGCCGCAGATCGCTCCCAACCCGCATGCGACGTTGTTGGTTCCCACTTGAGGCGACAATTGTTCCTGTTTGTGCAACACAATCCGGTTATCGCGATCCCTCACCGTCCACACGGCGGTTACGTTCGTGGCCGTCGCGCTCACCAGTTGGAAAGCCATTGCTTCCGGCGCCTCCCGGTTCATGGTTCGGAAATCCGATCCTTCGATCCGGACGGAAATGGGGACTTTCGCCGCCTGACGGAGCAGATGCGTCACCAACGCCAGATAGTAGTCGTATTCCACCAGCTTCGACGCGCCCGGCATATCGGGTGTTCCCGGCGTGAGCAACTGGTAGTCGGGGGTTTCAAATCCCTTCAAAACCCAAACCTCGCCCTTGCCGTGCCGGTAGCGTTCCAGTACGCCATCCTGCCAGGCCTGGCGATCGTTGAATCGCGCGAAGGCCGGCAGTCCCTTAAAGGGATACACGCACGTCAGTCCGGTGAGCACGCGGTTCGTCAGGACAGAGGCGAGACCATCGGACGGATCGGGCCGATCAGCCAGATCGGTCTTCAGGATCAGTGGCGTGCCGTCCGCCACTTTCTTCAGCATCTTCTCCCGCACGGTTTGGGGCAGCGCCGTCCAGGCGACCTCCGCCAGAACCATGACGTCGGCGGGCTTGTCCATCGCGTCCACAAACAGCTTCTCCTGCTTCGCGGCGGCTGCCACGGCAAAGCCCACGGCCCCGGCGGCATAACTCTCGGCGCTCTTTTCGCCGAAGGTCCGGCGATCCGGCGTCGTGAGGACCGTTGGCTCCATATCGAGGCGTTGGGCCCACTGCGAGACTTCGCGCCGTCCGTCGCGATAGCACATGATCAGCGCGCGCAGCGGCGTCGCGAGTCCAGGCCTGGCCCAGGCGATTGCCGGAAGGACGTTGGAGGCGGCCGGATCAAGGGGATCGTGCGGATATTCGCGGGTGTACTTGGCACGAGGCGTCTCCGACATTTTTCTCCAGTGGTCCAAGGCATTGAAGCGCACTTGCGCCCAGCCGCGCGAATGGACGTCCGCGCCGGGAGTGTTCAGCGCCTGCTCGCTGCATTCCAGCGTCAGTGTATAGTCCCTCAACATGATCGCGCAGTCCGAGAGCATGCGCAGCGCCTCCATCTTCGCGTATACGGCGAGATCGGGCATGCTCAACGTCTTCCGGGCCGCAGCCTGAATAGCGGGGATGTCCTTGAACTCGCCTACGTTGTAGAGGCTGTACGTGACGTACAGACAGGCATCCGCCAGCGTGCCGGGATCCGCATTGCGCAGTTCCGTCACCTGCTCATAAGCGCACCTGGTCAATTCCCGATGGGGAAGGGAGACATTCTTGTCCGACGGCACACGGGCGCTGATGGCGTACAGGCAGTGACCCACCTGCAACAGCGCGCGCGCCCGTTCGGCATCGTTGGAGGCAAGGGTGTAGGCCACGGAGAAATATTTGCGCGCGCCGCAGTAGTCCGAACCGGGACTGGCATTGGTGTAGGGATGTGCCTTCTCCGCGTCGGAGAGCGGTTGGACCGCATAGCGATTCACACCCGCCTGCATCGCGGCCGCGTAGGCGGCCGGCAGAGAGGGCGGTGCGGCGGCCAGGCCGCGAGCAACGGCGTCAGCCTTTTCGGGCGTCAGCGCCTGCGCGTGAAAAGCGATGCGTTCCACCTCGCCGATCAGGCGATGTGCGATTGCGTTCGTGCTCGGGCCGGGGAGATACCGTCCTGTGGTAAATGGCCACACCGTGCCATCGGCGGCCGTCGGACCGCAGTCCCTGAACGGAATTTTGAACTCCGCGGTCCACCCCTCGGCGTCCCGCACCACGCGGCTATTCCAACTCGAATCGCCATAGGGACGCTTGGCTTCCCAGCGCTCCCCCGACGCTCCCGCCAGCAACTGCAAGCGTCCGCCGACCGGAACGATGCTGACCTCGACGCTGTCCTGCAGCCACAAGGGGACTCCGCTCGCAACGTTCGTCGCGGAACCCTGGCACCGCACGGCGACCCAGAGGGCATCCGGCGTCCAGCCCGCGCGGAACCACGCCGGACGCTCCGCAAAATCGTCTTTCGAATTGGGGACAAACGTTCCGTCGACTTCCGGAGTAGTCCCCCACACCGCAGACTCTATTTTTCCATCCAGGACAGGCGCCTGTTGGAGTTGGTAGCACGGATACTCCGCGCTAGCGGCCCAATTCATTTGAGCGGCGCCGATGACGCCCGTGCACAACAGAATCCCTAGTGTCTTTATCACGGTGTATCCTTCCGGTTTTTTCTGAGCTCTCTACTCGGCATCGTACGGCTGAACCTGAACGAAATCGTAGAGCAGCGTCTGCCCCACGGGGCCGCCCGGCGCGGCGCCATCCTTCCAGTCGGAGATCGTCAATACCGCTGTCTCCGCCTTCGCGCGAAACACCGTGAAGTGCCGATTCAGGTCGATTTGAGGCGTCTGGGCCGACAACGCCGGCAGGATCTCACCCCGTTCGATTGCCATGGAGACGGCGTGGCGGGACCCTGTCATCGTTTTGCCGGTATCATCCGTGTAAAACGAGACCGAATACAGCCGGCCCGGTTGCAGATCCTTGATCGTCTGGGTCAAGCGGTTCGGTCCTTTGTCGCTGCGCCGCATGGAGATGCACTCGTCGGCTCCAGGCACCTGGCCCAGGTAAGATCGATTCTGAGTCCGTCCGCCATACCCAGCAATCGTCAACGTCGCGATTGCATTGGATTCCGCCGCCACCGTGGTCCATCCGTTCAAACCGTCAACGAAGTCGGGATTAACGAGATGGGTCAGCACATAGGGATCCTTCGACAACAGGTCTCGACGCCCTTCGATGAAGTAGTGACGGAACAACTTGCCCAGCCACCGCATCGTCTCCTCGTCAGCTCCACCGAAAGCATAGACGTTGAACCCGTGAAGCCCCGCCATGGCCGGCGCGTTGATCAGGTAGTTGTACTGCATATCGAGGAACACC
>JAQULY010000011.1 GCA_028718445.1 Kiritimatiellia bacterium | reverse complement strand
GCGCGTCCGCCGCCTGGCAGTCGCCAGTGAGTTGGGGCTAACGTCTCCAACTGCCGCTGCCGGCCGCCGATGAGCGACAGCAGCGCCGGCGCCAGGTCGACGCGCCGCGCCTGTTCCCAGCGTGTCATGTCTTTCAGCCAGGGCCCCAGCCATTCCTCCAGGCGCGCCTGCATCGCGGCGTCGGAGACGTCCGGCCAGTCCGCCTCAGGGCACACGCGACGAAGAAACGCAATACGCGCCTGCAGGTTGCGCGCGGCGTCGCTCCAACCCAGATTGGCGACACCCTTGAGGCGCACGCCTTCGAGCAGCGCCCCGAGCACGGCCTCGCCGGCGGGCTCGCGCAATGGCGCCTCGCCCAGCACCAGCGCGCCGAGACGCTGCCGACGCTGGGCCACGACGCGCTCCGCGCGGCGGTCCCAGGCGACCGATTCGGTGGTTGTCAGTTGCGCGGCGAAATCCTCGGCCAGATCTGCCGGGTCAATCGGCGCAGCCAGACGGATGCGCGCGTCGGCGCCGCCATCCTGCAACTCGGCGACGGCCAGCCAGGGCGCGCGCGCCAGCGCATCGCCGGTGTCGAGCGTGGCGCCGCGTCCGCTGGCCATGCGGAACTGCCCGTCGGCCTCGCGCCGTTGCGCCACGCGGTCGGGGTAGGCCCACGCCAGCAGGCGCCCGGCATCGGCGGGGGCGGTGTCGCGAGCCGGATAGCCGTGTCCCCAAGCGTGCGCAAGCTGGCGCACACGATGAGCCCAATCGCCGGCTTGTCGCTCCGTGGGCTGGGAGAGCTCACCATCGAGGCGGTCGAGCAGACGTCGGGCGTCGGTCTCGTGACGCAAGGACGATTCGCCGGCGGCCTCCTCGATGGCGGCAGCCAGCAGGCAGGCGCGCCGCGGACAGCCGGCGGCCTCGGACAGCGCGATCATATGGGCCAGTCGCGGATGCACCGGCAGGCGCGCCAGACGGCGTCCGCGTGTCGTGATGCGGTCCCGGTCATCGAGTGCCTCCAGTTCGCGCAGCAGCGCGGTTGCCTGGCGCCAGGCGGCGTCCGGAGGCGGCGTCAGCCAGGGCAGCGACTCGCGACCGGTGGCGCCCCAGTCGGCGCTGTGCAAGCAGATCGGGGCGAGGTCGGCGTCGAGGATCTCGGGCAACGCCCGCGGAGCCAGGGAGCGGTCGGTGGCCTCGTCCCAGAGGCGATAGCATATCCCCGGGCCGAGGCGGCCGGCGCGGCCCTGACGCTGCTCGGCGCGGTCACGCGTGACGCGCAGCGTTTCCAGGCGTGACATGCCGTTGTGAGGCGAGAAGCGCGGCACGCGCATCCAGCCGCCGTCAATCACGATGCGGATGTCCTGGATCGTCAGGCTCGACTCGGCGATCGAGGTTGCCAGCACGACCTTGCGGCGGCCCGGTGGCGACGGTTCCACGGCGGCATCCTGTTGATGGCGGGGTAGGGCGCCGTAGAGCGGATGGAGCGTAACCTCCGGCGAGAGTCGCATGTCGCGCAACAGCGTTTCGGTGCGGCGGATTTCGCCTTCGCCCGGCAGGAAGACCAGGATGCCGCCCGGCGCATCCGCCAAAGCTCGGATGACGGCATCGGCGACCTGACGCGGCAGCGGCGCGGCGACAGGGCGCGGCAGGTAGCGGGTCTCCACCGGCCAGACGCGGGAAGTGGCGGTGACGATGGCGGCATCGCCAAGGTGCTGCGCGACCGGTTCGGCATCCAGCGTGGCCGACATCGCCAGCAGGCGCAAGTCGGGGCGCAGGGCGCGGTGCATGTCGAGCGTCAGAGCCAGGCTGAAATCGGCGGCCAGGTTGCGCTCGTGAAACTCGTCGAAGATGACCAGTCCGACGCCGGTTAGTTCGGGATCGCCCAGCAACCGTTGCGTCAGCAGTCCCTCGGTCAGAATCTCGATGCGCGTGGCGGAACTGGTGCGACGTTCCAGCCGGACCTGATAGCCGACGGTCTGGCCGACTTCCTCGCCCAGCAGTCGCGCCATGTAGCGGGCGGCGGCGCGGGCGGCCAGGCGGCGCGGTTCGAGCAGGACGATGCGCCGGCCGCGCAACCAGTCCGCGCGCAGCAGCGATGGTGCCACCAGCATGGTCTTGCCGGAACCGGGCGGCGCCTGCAGCACCACCGGACGGTTGGCGTCCAGTGCGCGCGCCACCTCGGGCAGGACGGCGCGCACCGGCAGGTCGGGAAGTCTGGCTGGAACTGGTGACACGCCGAGAGGATAGCCTGAAGCCGGCGTCAATCGAAGCGAAAACGGCGGTGTAATGAATGGGTCAGTGAGACAGGGGTGCGAGTGGGGCGCATGTGAGCGTGAGCGATGTGTTGAGCGTGCTGCGGGGACATGGAGGCGTAGCACGGAAGCGGCGCGGATCGGGCCGGAAAGCCGGCGCGTGATCATGGGCCGGCTGCGGCGTCACCGGGGGCGGCGCAACCGCGAGGTTGGCGTCGCCCCCGCTTGCTTGCATCCGACCCATGCTGACGCGCCGTTCTCCGGCAACCCCGATCCGCGCCGCGCTTGCCCCCGGTGGCGGGACGCGGGTGCTTCGTCCGGTTCAGGAGCCGCCGCCGGGACGCTGACGGGCTGCGCCGACACCCTTGTCTCTGGCAAGGAGTGCTTTCTCACGGAGTCAGGCGCAGTTGCAGGTCTCTCACGCTCACATGCGCCCCACTCGCGCCCCCATCTCACAGCTTCTGACCCATTACACGGCGGCACAACCACCTTGACTCGTGCCCTCTTTGGCCCTAGCCTCGAAAATACATTCAACGGGAAGGAGTAAGCGCATGAAGACCCGACAAAACACGGACATTCCGCGAATATTCAACATAAGCGAGAGTGCGCACCGCATCCACAACCCAATCACCCTCGACAAGTTGGCCACGCTTGGCGCGGCGTTGCGTATGGAGCCGGGGACCCAGGTGCTTGACCTCGGCAGCGGTTCGGGGGAGATGCTGTGCACCTGGGCACGCGATCACGCCGTCAGCGGCACCGGCATCGACCTGAGCCAGTTGTTCACCCAGCAGGCGACGCAGCGTGCCATCGAACTCGGCGTCGCCGATCGAGTCAAGTTCATCCATGGCGATGCCGCCGGATACGTCTCCGACGATAAGGTCGGCGTGGCGGCCTGCGTCGGCGCAACCTGGATCGGCGGTGGTGTGGCCGGCACAATCGAGTTGCTGGCGCGGAGCCTGCGTCCCGGGGGGATCATGCTCATCGGCGAGCCCTTCTGGCGGCAGTTGCCGGCGACGGAAGATATTGCCAAGAACTGTCTCGCCCATTCCGTCTCGGACTTTCTGATTTTGCCGGAACTGCTCGCGTCTTTCGGCCGCCTGGGCTACGACGTCGTCGAAATGGTGCTGGCCGACCAGGACGGCTGGGACAGATACGAAGCGGCCAAGTGGCTCACCATGCGCCGCTGGCTCGATGCCAATCCCAACGACGCGTTCGCGAAGGAGGTTCGAGCCGCCCTGACCACGGAACCCGTGCGCTACGCCACTTTCACACGCGAATACGTGGGATGGGGCGTGTTCGCGCTGATGGAGCGACCTAATTCCGCTGTTGCGCGTTGATGGAGTGGGCGTCCATAAAGCGCAGTTCGCAGAGAATGCCCAGTTCCGTCCGGCAGGCGGTGGCCACGCTGGTCTGAAGGGCCTCCAGCGCGCGCACCGTATCCTGGAAGAGTGACGCGGTCAGGCGCACCGTCACGATCGCTCTGTCGGCCCGCACCTCGATGGTGATGTCATGTCCGCGCAAGGTCGTGCGGTCCAACAGCTTGGCAATCTGCGCGCGGTCAATCCAGCGCTCGCCGACCAGCAGGCGGTCGTCGAGGCGCCCGGCGGGGCGCACGATTACCCCGGTGCGCCCGCAGGCGCAGGTTTCGCGCGCGAGTTCCGCGCCGATACGCGTGCGGTAGCGCAGCAGCGGCATGGCCTCGCGGCACAACGTGGTCAGCACCAGCTCGCCGTCCACGATCTCCGTCAGGAAGTGGTCTTCGTTGATGTGCAGCTTGCCTTGGGCGCATTCCACGCACAGACCCGGATCCATGACTTCGGGCACGCCGAATCCGCTGCGCACCTCGACAAACATGGCCAGCTTCAGCGCTTCGCGCTCCGCGGCGGTCACGGGACGGGAGAGCAGCACGGTCTGCAGGAAGAGCGTGTGCGGGTCCACGCCTGCCGAGGCCATCTGCGCCGCCAGGGCCGACGCCCGCGTAGGGGTCGTCACGAGCACCGTGGCGCGGTAATTGCGCAGCAGTTCGAGTTGATGTTCGATGCCGTAGGGATCCTCGGCGACCACCGAGGCTTCGAGCCGTTCCGCCCCGAGCGCATAGCCATGCGCGCCGGGCAGAGCGCCGCCCTCGATGCTGACCTGGATGACGTCGTGCGATGTGATGGATGCCGCCGCGTACTGGCGGGCCGCCAGCCGTCCCCAGTGGGCCAGATCGTTGCGCGTGTAGCCGGCGACCAGTTGCGAACCCCCGGGGCCGACTGTGGACTGAATGCGCATGACTTCGCGCAGCGGCAACGCCAGCATGCCGTAGGGGAAGGCCGCGGCCAGGTCTTCAGGACCGGTCAGCGGCAGCGAGGCGATCTCCTGCAAGGCGCTGACGCGCACGTCGCTCAACCTGTCGCGGTAGTACCGCACGCTGCGCTTCAGCCGGGCGACCAGCGCCTGCAGCCTTTCCAACTGCAATTGCTCCAGATTCCGCCGAGTCATCGTCTCCATGCGGGGATCGAAAGTGTACATAGCGTTTAACCGATCCTTTCCTGGCCCAGGTAGGCGCGTCTGACTTCGGGATGATCGCGCAGGCAAACGGCGTCTCCTTCAAGCGTTATGGCGCCGGTTTCCATGACGTAGGCGCGGTCGGCCACGTGCAGAGCGGCTGCCGCGTTCTGTTCCACCAGCAGTACCGTCAAGTCGTTGCGGCGCAGATCGCGCAGCATTTCGAACATTTCGCGCACGATCAGAGGCGCCAGCCCCATCGAGGGTTCGTCCAGCAGCAGCAGCCGTGGGCGTCCGGCCAGCGCTCGCGCGATCGCCAGCATCTGCTGCTCGCCGCCGGAGAGCGTGCCCGCGGGCTGGTGCTGGCGTTCGCCCAAGCGGGGAAAACGCGCCAGCAGCTCGCGGATGACGGTCCGGCGGTCCGGGTTGCGGTAGCCTCCCACCAGCAGATTGTCCATCACGCTCATATCGGCGAAAACCATGCGTCCTTCGGGAACGAGCGTCATGCCGTTGAAGATGCCGCGCCAGGCGGGTTCGCGGGCGATGGCACGTCCCTGCACGTAGACTTCGCCATCCCACGGCGGCAGCAGGCCCGCCAGCGTGCGCAACAGCGTGGTCTTGCCGGCGCCGTTGGCGCCTACCAGCGCGACAATTTCGCCCTGGGCGGCATGGAAGCTGATCCCCTTGAGGACCTCCAGCCGGCCATACCCGCAACGCAGGTTCCTAACCGACAGCATGACCGGGCTCCTCTCCGAGATAGACCGACAGCACCTTGGGATCCTGGCATACCTTCGCCGGGGGCCTTCCGCGATCGGCGCGCCGAAGTTGAGCACCAGCAGAGAGTCGCATACGTCCATCACCAGCGACATGTCATGTTCCACCAGCAGGATGGTGACGCCAAGGTCGCGGATGCGCCGGATCGTGCCGGCGAGTTCGCGGCTCTCGCTGTTGTTGAGCCCGCTGGCGGGTTCGTCCAGCAGCAGCAGCCGCGGCGCCTGCGCCAGGGCGCGCGCCAGTTCCACCATACGGCGGCGTCCGAAGGGCAGGGCCGCCACTGGGGTGTCGGCGGCGTCCTCCAATCCGGCGAAATCGAGCCATTCGTCCGCGCGCCGGCGCAGGTCGCGCTCCTCGCGGATCTGCCGCGGCCAGCGCATCGCCGAAGCCAGCAGGCCGGCACGGCCATGCAGGTGCAGTCCCGTCATCACGTTCTCGCGCGCGGTCATGTGATCGAACAGACTGACATTCTGGAACGTGCGCGCCAGCCCCAGACGCGCGATCGCGCAGGGACGCAGTCGCTCGATGGCGCGTTGCTCCAGCCACACGCTACCGCGCGTGGGTCGCAGCCGACCTGAGACAATATTGAAAAGGGTCGTCTTGCCGGCGCCATTGGGGCCGATGACGCCTTTGATCTCGCCCGTCTCGATGCGGAAGCTGACACCGCTCAGGGCAATCAGCCCGCCGAAGCGGCGCTGCACGTCGCAGACCTCCAGCAGCGTCTTCATGGCGCTCCTCCCGGTCGCGGCGCCACACGCTGCCAGAGACGGCGCCAGCGCGCCAGCCACGAACGCGGCCCCTCCGGCGCCAGGGAGACGACGGCGATCAGAATGGCGCCGAAAACCGCATGATCGAGGCTGCCGAAACAGTCGCGCAGCGACAGATAGGTCAGCACGGTTGTAACGGCGAGTACGCCGCCCAGATGCATCATACCGCCGGCCGCAACCAGGGCGACGTAGCGCACCGACTTCGTCGCGCCAGCCTCCGATGGGCCGATGCCACCGTTGTAGAAGGTCATCAGGCTGCCTGCCGCCGCGGCCAGGACGGCGCTCAGCACGAAGACCTGGAGTTTGGCGCGGGCCGTGTCTATGCCCAGCACGCCGGCTGCGGTCTCGTTGTCGTGGATGGCCCTCAAGGCGCGTCCCGGTCTGCCGTCCACCAGATTGCGCAACAGCAGCCAGACCGACAGCGCCAGCGACCACGCGAAGTAGTAGTTGGCGACGCGATCGGCCTTACGTCCGCCAATCGTCAGCCAGTCGCAGATCTCCCATGGAGGCACGGCCGCAATGCCGTCCGCGCCGCCGGTGAAGGGGGTGCCCAGCAGCAGGCGGTAGAGGATCAGGCCGAATCCGAGCGTGGCCATGGCCAGATAGTGCCCGCGCAACCGCAGCGCCGGTACGCCGACCGCCCACGCCACTAACCCGGTCAGAGCCAGCGAAACGGCGAATGCGCCGCCGGGCGCAAGCGTCACCATCGTCTGGACGCCGTCGGCAGCGGGGCGCGCGGACAGCACGCCGGCGTGGAGCAGCCATGTTGCGCCAGAGGAAAGCGGCGGCGCGGCCAGCGGATGTGTTGTCAGCACTGCCGTGGCATATCCGCCCAGGGCAAAAAAGGCCGCCTGTCCGAACGAGACCTGTCCGGCGTAGCCCATCAACAGGCATAGACCTAGCGTCACGATGGCGTAATAGGCCGTCATGATCGCCTGCGTCAGATAGTATTCGCGCTGCATGTCGCGCACCACCAGGTGGAAACACACAATCGCGGCCGCGAAGGCCAACACGGGCACAATTTTTAGAAACCGTCTCACATCTTCAGCCAGACCGATAGTTGCCGCCGCATCTCCCGCGGCCTGCCGCCGCCGTCAACACTCCCGATGCGCGGATTGTCCCGCGCCCAGCAGGCCGTGCGGGCGCAGCAACAGGACCGCGATCAGAATGACAAAGGCGGTCACATCCTTGTAGGCGGCGGGCATGACACTGACGCTGAGCGACTCCATCAAACCCACCAGCAGTCCGCCGGTCACGGCCGCCAGCGGGTTTCCCAGGCCGCCCAGGATGGCGGCCGAGAAGCCCTTGATGGCGAGGTCGGCGCCCATGTCATATTGCGTCATCGAGATCGGCGAAATCACGCAGCCCGCCAGCGCGCCCAAAGCGGCGCTGAGCGCGAATGCCAACGTGCGCATGCGGGCGAGGTTGATGCCGCACAGCAGCGCCGCCTCGGGCTGCGCGGCACAGGCGCGCATGGCACGTCCGGGTTGCGTGTAGTGGAAGCAGGCCTGCAGGCCGGCGACCGCCAGCGCCAGCGCGCCCAGCACCCAGAGCACCTGCGGCGAGACGCTGGCGCCGCAGACTGTGATCGACGATATGACGGACCCGCTGAAAGGCGGCAGCGAGCGCACCTTCTCATCCCAGATGTGCAGCGCCGCCTCGCGCAGCACGATCGAGAGTCCCATGGTGATCACCGTGAGTTGCAGCGCGTTGTGCCTCCGCAGATGGCGGAAGAAGGTCCATTCCATGCCGGCACCGGCCAGCCCTACGGTCAGCACGGCGGCGGTCACCGCCACCGGCAGCGGCGCAAAGGGCAGGTAGGCGACAGCACACATGCCGCCGAGCATGACAAACTCGCCCTGGGCGAAGTTCAACACTCCGGTCGTGCGGTAGATGATCGTAAAACCCACCGCGACGGCTGCGTAGACACTGCCGGTGGTAATGCCGGATAGAACGTACTGGAGCAGTTGACTCACGCGTACGTCATTGCGGCTGGGCGGGCGCGGCGGGTGGGCGGTAAATGGTGAACTTGCCGCCCTTGACTGTCAGCATCTCGAAGGCCTCCAGCGACAAGCCGCCATGGTCCGTGGGCGAGTAGTTGAATACGCCGGTGACGCCCGCGAAGCCCTGCAGTCCTTCGATGGCGTCGCGCACCTTGGCGCGGTCAACGGCATTGGCTTTGCGCACGCCTTCAAGCGCGATCGCGAGCGCGTCCCAGGCATAACCGCCGAAGGAGTTGGCCTCTTCCTTGAAGCGCGTTTCGTAGGGGACTTTGTACGACATGATGATCTTCTTTTGCGGATGCGTCTCGGGCAGTTCCCCGGCCACCAGCAGGTGACCGCACGGGAAGACGATGCCTTCGGCGGCTTCGCCCGCCTGCTCGACATACCTGAGGCTGCCGAAGCCGTGGCTCTGGAAGAGCGGCTGCGTCATGCCCAGCATGCGCATGTTGCGCGGCACGATGGACTGTGCCGGAACGACCGACCAGTTGACCACGGCCTGGATGTTCTGGGCCTTGATCTTGGCCAGGATATCGGTCAGGTCAGTCGCGGCCTTGTCGTAAGTCTCGGCGGCAGCGATCGTGATGCCCATATCGGGCGCGAGCGCCGCCAGTTGGGCCTTGCCGGCTTGGCCGAAACTGGTGTTGTCAACCGTCACGCCGATGCGCGTCAGTCCCTGCGCCTTGAGCGTGCGGAAGATCAGCGTCGCTGCCTGGCTGTCCTTCTGCGGCGTCTTGAAGACGTACTTGGCCAGCGGATTGACAATCACTTCGGCCGCCGCGCACGAGATCAGCGGAACCTTCTCCTCCTCGCAGATCGGCTTGATCAGCATGGTTTCGCCGCTGGTGGACGGGCCGATGATGGCGAGCACGCCGTCCTCTTCGATCAACTGCTTGCAGAACGACACCGCCTTCTCGGGGCTGCTGCCGCTGTCCTTGACGATCAGTTTCACGGGCCGGCCCAACACGCCGCCGGCGGCATTGACCTGTTCCACCAGCAGTTCCGCCGAACGTTTTTCCGGCAGGCCGAGATTACCGGCGGGACCGGTTACGGCGAAGATGGCCCCAACGACGATCGGGTCGGCGGCCATGGAGAGCAGCGCCGGCGTCAGAGCCGTAGCCAGTAAGCACGAACGCAAAGACTTCGTCATGATGAACTCCTTTACGGGTTGAGGCTGGCCGTGGCACACGGTCTGCCATATATGTGCACCGTTCATCGTCTCCGATGCACCCCGCCATTGTCAACATCCGATAAAGGCGAGTGCTGGCCAGTGGGTTGCGCCGATACGGCGGCAAGGGTAGTATGTGTCATCGCCGCCGCTGGCGGTGCGACAGCCATGCCGGATCACATCTTCATATACGGGCCGCCAGGCAGCGGCAAGAGCACACTAGGTCAGGCGCTGGGCAGACGGTTGGAAATGCCCTTCGTGGATCTGGACAGTCTGATCGAGTCCGATGCCGGATGTCCGGTGCGCGAGATTTTCGCGACGGAGGGCGAGGTGGTGTTCCGCGAGCGCGAAGCGCATGCACTGGGGCGCGTCTGCCTGGCAAGTGCCAGCGTCGTCGCGCTGGGCGGCGGCGCACTGCTGGATGCGCACAGCCGCGCTCTGGCCGAGGGCGCGGGTAAAGTGATATGCCTGAGTGCGCCGGCCGACGTGCTGGCGGCGCGCACCGCCGCCCAGCCGCATAGCCGGCCGTTGCTGGCCGCCGGGGATGGCGCCGTCGCGCAGTCTTCGCGTCAGTTGCTCGCCGCCCTGCTGGAGCGGCGCGCACCGCACTATGCCAGTTTCGCGCTGCAACTCGACGCGGCGCCGGACGATCTCGATCGCAAGGTTGAGGCCGCGCAGATCCTCTGCGGTGCCTTCAGAATCGCGGATCCGCGCGCGCCATATGACGCGCGCGTGGGCACGGACACCATGGGGCGCCTGGGTGCCGTGGCCGCGGCGCGCGACTGGCGTGGCGCCGCTGTGGTGGTGGCCGACAGCCACACCGCCTCACCCTACGGCGATGCGGCGGTAGCATCTTTGCGCGCCGCCGGCCTGACGGCGCAGTTGGTGACGATCCCCGCCGGCGAGGTTCACAAGCGCATCGAGACCGTGTCCGAACTGTGGCGCGGTTTGATGCGGGCGGGACTCGACCGGGGCGGAACGGTGGTAGCCGTCGGCGGCGGGGTAGTTGGCGATCTGGCCGGTTTCGCCGCCGCCACATGGCTGCGCGGTGTGCGCTGGGTGGGCGTGCCGACCACGCTGCTGGCGATGGTGGACTCCAGCCTGGGCGGCAAGACCGGATTCGATCTGCCTGAAGGCAAGAACCTGGTAGGCGCCTTCCACGTGCCGTCACTGGTGCTGGCCGACACCAGGACGCTACGCACGTTGCCGCCTGCGGAATTGCGTTGCGGCCTGGCTGAAACCGTGAAGCACGGTCTGGCCGGCGATCCGTACCTATTCGGCCAACTGGAGCGACTGGCGGCGGGCAACGGGACGGAGACCCTCACGATCCCCGACACGCTGGTGGCGCGTGCCATGGCGTTCAAGATCAGGATTGTGGAGTCGGACCCGCACGAACGAGGCGTGCGCGCCATTCTGAATCTTGGGCACACAGTCGGACATGCGCTCGAGAGCGCTTCGCGGTTCACGCTGCGTCATGGCGAGGCTGTTGCCATCGGACTGGTGGCCGAGGCACGGATCGCCGAACGGATGGGGCTGGCCGAAACCGGGCTGGTCGCGCGTTTGTCAGGCCTGTTGCGCGGCTTCGGCTTGCCCGTGGTGCCGCCTTCCGGACTCGACCGAGAGGCTTTCATGTCGGCCCTGCGACTCGACAAGAAGCGGCGCGACGGCGTGGTGCGCTTTGCGTTGCCGCTTCGCATCGGCGAGGCGCGCCACGGAATCGAAGTGGACGAACGCCTGTTGCACGAACTTTTCACGAGCCAGAAGCCGGAAGGAATGCGCACGACCGCATGAACGAGAACTACGCCGCACTTGAGTGGTATTGCGTGCAACGGGGCAGGCAGATCGGTCCGTTGACATGGGAGGCGTTGCGCGCCATGGCGGCGGACGGCCGGCTGGCGTCCGATGACCTGGTCTGGGCGGAGCCGTTTGGCGAGCAGTGGCACCGAATGTCGGATGTTCCCGAACTGCTGACAAGGAGCGATACGATCGGGGAAGTGCCGCCTCCGCTGGATGCCCTGCCGGCCGCCGCCGACGCGGGTTCGCGGCCGGACGCGGCCAGCGTGACTCCCGGCACGAAGCCGGCTGTAACGACGCCGCTGACGGGAGTGCAGGGACAGCGCCCGGGGGCTCGGGCCGCGGCCGCCGATTCGTGGCACCGGATGCGCTCGATCCTGTTCAAACCGTTCGATCTGGCGCGCTGGTTCAGTATTGGTTTTTGCGGCTGGCTGTCCTTTATTGGCGGCAACGGTTGCCATTCGAATTTCGATCCGGATCTGCTGAGAAAAGGGAGCGGCGGATCGAACGAGGTGCAGTTGGATGCGCTCTTTCAGCAGGTTCGCGACTGGCTGGCGTCCCATCCGATGGCGAGTGCCGGGATGATCACCGGAATCATCGTCGGGGTGATTATCGGGGTACTCTTCGCCGTCTTCTTCCTCTGGTTACGGGCACACGGCAGCCTTATGCTGCTGCACCGCCTCAGCCATCCGCGGGCCACGATCCGCGAGTCGTGGCACGTGGCGGACCGAGTCGCGCCATCGCTGTTCCGATGGCGTCTGGGGTTGGGTGTGTGCGGCTTTCTGCTGTTCGCGGCAATCGTCGTGGGCGCCGTGGTCTCGCTGGGTGTGAACGTGTTGCGCGCAGGCTCGTGGCAGGCACTCGTGGGCGCCGTCACGCCGCTCTGGTTGGCTGGATGGACAGGCGGGCTGGTGACGCTGCTGTGTGTCTGGCTAACGCTGGCGTCGTTATCGTATCACTTTGTCGAACCGGTGATGTACGGGCGCCAGGTGAGCGTCTGGAAGGCCTGGCAGACGGTGGCCGACCTGTGCCGGCAGGAGCCGGGCGCAGTGCTGCGCTACTACCTCTGCCAGATGGCGTGGACCTTCCTGGCGGGCACGGCCATCGTGGTCTTTATTTTGTGCACCTGCTGCCTTGGCCTGATCCTGCTGGTCGTGCCGTTCATCAATGCCACAACGCTGCTGCCATACCTGCTTTTCAACCGCGGGCTGGGACCGTCATTCCTGGCGCGGTGGCGTCCTGATCTGCTGCCTTAACCCAATTCCTCGCGGGCGATTTGCACCCAACGGGCTGCGCGCGCGGGCTCGTTGTTGAGGGTGTGGACGTCCTTCATGATCACTTCGAGGCGGCAGTCGGTCGCCGCCTTGCGCGTGGCGCGCAAATCGGCGCGGATGGCGTCCTCATCGAAATGCGGCGTGCTGATGAGTGTGGGATTGGGCTTGCGCGAGAAGACATACTGACGACCCAACTCCCGCGCCATGAACTCCTGGTCCGCCCACGGCGATACGGAAACGCGCGCAAGGTTGGAGAACTTCTTGAGCACGTGCCAGCGGTTGTGCACGGGTTCGCAGCAACCGTAGTAGCACTTGCCGAAGCGCTCCACAATGGACTTCTGATAGGGGAAAATGAACTCCTCAAACTGGTTCGGTCCGACACCGACAGTCTCCTGCGATTCGCTCAGCACCCACAAATCGCAGGGACGCACAGGCATACCCTCGCGCCAGTCCGCCCGCGGCAGGTCGCGCGAATAGCCCATGCTGCCAGAGCCAATGTAGTCGTTCGCGTTGTTCAGGCTGTAGAGTCCTTCAGCCGCCAGCCAGGCGATCTGCGCCAGGCAGTCGTCGCGCAGAAAGGCCATCAGGCGGTGCAGGCCGGCCGGGTTGTCATACATGGAGGTCATCAACGCTTCCAGCCCGATCAGGTTGATGGCAACGCCGGTCAGTCCGGTCGTCCAGTAGAAGCCGCCGCGGTAACGCACCGGCAGCAGGCCGTCGAACATCTCCTCCAGCGCCGCCTTTTCGGACAACGACGCTTCGCGGTCCACGGAGAAGGTGCGCGGCCGCAACTTGGCGAAGTCCCGGTCGAGATCCCGGATGGGCGCGTCCCACACGCACGACCCCATGTGGGTGTCGTCTCCGCCTCGGTGGACCACCACTTCCACGCCATAGTTGCTTGCCTGCGTCTTCCAGTTCACGGGGATGAATGGTTCAACCACATGGTCATCCTTGAGCGTGTCGAAACGATAGATTTCTGAACGCAGGTATCTCTCATAACCACGTGCCCATTCGTCCTGACACTTCAACGACTCCTTAGGCAGCGGCAGAATCGCATCGCGCACGCCCTCGAACTCGATAAGCACCATGGGTCGGCTCGGACCGCCGGCATCCAGGCGATACCACGCCTCCTTTCGTTCCAGGTTGACGGGGTCGGCGGCCATCTCGGCGTTGCGCTTGGCCAGCCGTCGCAGAATGGCGGTGTCGTGTTTTGAAATCTTGCTCATCTGGTCTCCTGCTGTTGGTGATGCGAATACGAGACATTGGTATCAAAAGCTTCAGGCAAGTCAGCGAGCGAGGATATCACCGGGCGTCCGGTTCGTTCCAGGCGCTCCCGGCTCTGGTGGCCGTTCGCGACCAGCAGGCAGGGGCAACCGAGTTCCGCGGCAACTTCGGCATCGTGCACCGTGTCGCCGATCAACAGCAGTTGCGCCGGCGCGAGGCGCAGCCGCGCGACCAGCTCCCGCCCAACGGCCAGCTTGGAATGTCCATCCAGGTTGTCGGTGCCCTGGATGTGCTGGAAACAGCCTGAGAGACCGTGCCTGGCGATCAGGAGTTCAAGGATGCGCTGCTCGCAGGCGGACAGGACCGACTGGGGCAGCCCGGCGGCGGCGATCCCGGCGACGGCGGCACGCGCCGCATCCGTGACCGTGGCGGGCTGCGCCAGGTAGAGTTCATGGAATCGCGCCGCCATGGCATTCCAGTTGCCGGAGTCGGGGCGCAAGCCCAGCGCCCGGTAGAAGTCGCGCACGGGAAAACCGAACCCGGCGCGGTAGGTGGCATGGTCAATTGTCTTCAGCCGATGTTCGCGTAGCAGTACATTGATGGCGTTGAGGCATGCCTGGGTATCGTCAAGCAGTGTGCCGTTCCAGTCCCAGACGACGTGGGCCGGTCGCGCCATCCGTGTGGGTAGTCCTCTGGACAAGGTCCTCATGGCTGGTCCGCTCCCGTCTCCAACTTGTTAGGCGGCCAGTAGCTGGTCAACGAAAGCGCGCCGGGCGGCGGAGGATGCGCCGGGCTGTCTATCTCCGCTATCCAGGAAGCGGCCAGGTGAACGGCCAGGATGATCTCGATGCGGTCGCGGACGTGGACGAGCGAACCGCTCGTGTCCATGTGCACGAAGGCGCCGTTCAGGATGGCGAGATACCAGGCGCCGACGGTAAAGCGGGAATCGCGGCAGTCCAACGCTTGGAGAAAAGCGGTAATGTCGCCGTTCCAGGCCACCCCGTACTTGTTCCGGGCGAGGCACAGTGCCAGGTTGAACGACGTGGCCGCGGCCTCCTTCAGCGCTTCGCCTTCATAGGCGCGATCGAGTTTGGCCAGCAGCGCCCGCGCGGTACGACGCTCGGACAAAGGCAGCCTCCGCCGCGGCCACAGTAGCTCTGTGCGGGCACGGTTGAGGAGTCGCGAAACACCCGACCCGAAGGCGCTGTCCTCGCGGTTCAGGATGCGATAGAAGCCGTCCGGCTCTCCCATCAGGTCGCCGCAGGCCGCCGCCAGGGCGCGGCGCATGAAGGGTGTGGCGGCGGTGCGGAAGCGCGGCAGGACCTCGTAGACGGCGGAGATGTCACCCAGGTGGCCGAGGGTCTCGGCGGTGATGGCCACGAGCAGTCCCTGCGGCGTGCGGTGCAGCAGTTCCAGCAGCGGTCCGACGGCGATCGGATCGCCGCAGGCGCCCAGCGTGCGCACAACTTCCCGCACCACCAGGGTCTCGCGATCGTTGAGCAACGGCAACAGCCGGCGCGCCAGGCGCGCGTCCGGCACGATGCGCAACGCGCGTAACGCGGTGAGGGTCAGGTCATTGTCGGGGTCCTCGATCTTCGCCAGCAGGGCGGCGTGCGCCTCCTGCCCGCCGATACGTCCCAGGGCCATGGCCGCGGCTTCGCGGACATCGGCCACGGGGTCGTCGAGTCGCGCGATCAGGTCGGTGATGGCGATCTCGGCGCCGGCGGCGCCCAGCGCTTCGGCGGCCCGCCGGCGGCGCTTGCGCGGCGCGGCGGCGCCCAACACCTGCGCGTGATAGAGGCCGCTGGCGAAACGCAGCGGATTCACCAGAATCACGCGTCCGAAAGCTTCGGCTATATTCAGCGGATCGCGGCGCGCCCGCACGCGCATCATGAAGGGCACTGCCAGCGTCCAGACGATGACGGCATAGAGCAGGTGTAGCATGTGAATGTAGTTGAAGCGCGTGCCGCCCATGAGCATCAGAGAGGAGGGGTTCCTGGTGAAGGCATCCACAATCAGGCCGCCGATCAGCGGTCCGCCGGCCGTAAGCAGACCGACCAGGCAGAGATGCACAGCCATGGCCAGGGTGCGTTCGCGCTTGGGCGCCAGCGCGCCGAGGAGACTTAGATGGCAGACGCTTACAGCGCCGAACATGCCGCTGGCGGCCAGCGCGATCGCGCACGTCAGCAGTAGCGCCTGGCTGGTCTGAATCTCGCCGTAGAACGGTATCGTCAACCCGATCGGCCTGGCGGTCACGAAAAACCAACCGGTACTGAATAACGGCGCAACGCACATCATGATGACCGCGAAGGTACGGGCGCCGATACGCTCGATCAGGTAGCCTGTGAAGATGCTGGCGACAATGATGCTGATCGCGCCGCAGATCGTCATTGCCGAAAGGCCCGTGTAGGAGACGTGGAAAACCCGTTTCAGGTAAACGGCATTAAAGGCTCCGGCCATCGTGGAAGCGAACAGCCAGATGCCGATGGCGATGGCCAGATTGCGGAAACTGGGATGGCGCAGCGGCAAGACGATACGGGCAAGCCAGTGCCGGCCCGGCAGGGCCGGCTCGCGCGCAGGTTCAGGCACGCAGGCGTGCAACAAGATGTCGGCAACGCCGAAAACCGACGCGATCGTCAGCAGCAGCGCGAAACCGTTCAGGTTGGCGCCATTGCCGGTGGGGTAACGGTCGAGCAGCCATCCGGAAAAACCCAACGCGAGCATAAATGCCATGTTGGTGATGGCCTGACGTTTGCCCCAGAAACGGCCGCGCCAGGACTCCGGTACCAGATCGGCCATCCAACTGTGCCAGGCGGGCGCCCCCAGGCTCTCGATCACCGCGGACGCCGAGACGGCGGCGATGATCAGTTTGATGGTGTAGGGCGCCTGGGGATGGCGCCAGGCCAGCCAGGCCGGCGCCAGCAGCAGTGCGCGGTGGATGCACGCGAGAATCGCCCAGGCGAGTTTGCGGCGCGGCAACCACTCCATCAGCAGCGAACCCGGTATCTGCCCGACAATCGCGATTTGGCGCACGGTCGTGGAAATGCCCAGCAGCACGCCCGAAGCTCCCAGCGCCTCCAGCAGCATCACGAAGGGCATGCTGAGCGCCACCGCCAGCCACATCATACCAAGGCTGCTGGCCGTGATGCTGATGCGCAAACCGCGGCGGAGGCTGCCCGGCGCGATGCCCGCGCCGTCCGGTATGGAGTGGGCGGACTTCATGTGGTCAAGACTGGTGCGAGCGCCACGCGCACTTCGGCGTCGAGGTCTCGCGCGCGGTAAGCGGACAGCCGTGCCTGTTGGCGCGCCAGGATGGCCTGGCGCAGGCCGGAGTCATGCAGCACGCGGCCCACAGCCTCCGCGATCGCCCGGCAATCGTTCGTGCGCAACAGCACGCCCGCACCCTGCATGGTTTCCGGCACGGCGGCTGCCGCCCGCGCCAGCACTGGCACGCCGTGCAGCATGGCTTCGAGCAGCGGCGCGCAGAACCCCTCGTGTTCGCTCATGCACAACAGCGCGTGCGCGGAGGCGTAGCAGGCGTTGAGCTGCGGTTGTGAAACCGATCCGAGGAAGCGCACGTCGCGCAGTCCGAGGGCGCGCGCACGCGCCACCAGCAGTCCATGGTAGGCCTCAACGCCGGCGTTCGAGCCCGCCAGCACGAGGCGGGACGCCGGTTCGACATGACGTTGCAGGTAATGCATGACCGTCAGCAAATCCTCGATCTTCTTGTTCGGCGCGCAGCGACCCACGAACAGCACGTTGCGGACACCGTCCGACAGGCGCCGCAGCATGGCGGGTTCGGCCTGGCTTGGTCCCAACGCCTCTAGATCAATGATGAGCGGTAGCACGCGCACATCGCGATAGCCCATGCCGGTGAGTTCCGCGGCATTGTAGGCACTGACCGCCAGGTTGACGTCGGCCGCTCCGGCCAGCTCCGCGACTTGCCGGCGTCCCCGCCGCAGATCCTCCGCGAGCGACGGATTGCAGTAACGGAAGTAGTGTGGGGGCGTGATGTTGTGGTAGAGAATCGCCTTGCGGCAGCGCAACGCGGCGAAAGCCGTGTTAACCGGACTGCCGATGGAAAGATGCAACAAGGCCACATCGTCAGGCCGCATTTGCGCCGTGACAACCGCAAGGTCCTTGATTTCGGCGCGTGCCCGCGGGTCGGTGCGGCGCGTTTCGCTGACGATCTCGGAGGCGCAGCCCCAGCCTCGTAACAGACGCCGCAGCACCAGGGCCGCGTTGGCGATCGCATCGCCATACCGGAAACCGGCCACGAACTGATGGATGGCAGGCATGGGCATGGCGGATTAATCGGAGTGGCGCCGTAGCTTCTCGGCTACACTGGCGGACGTCGGATCTAGGCGGAGACTGCGATGCCAGTAAGCCACGGCTTCGGTCTTGCGCCCCAAGGCCAACAGGACGTCGCCCAGGTGATCGAGGATCGTGGGGTCTTCGCCCTCCAGGCTCTCGGCCAGGGTGAGTTGCGCGAGCGCCTCGTCCAAACGGTTCTGGCGGAAGTAGATCCAGCCCAGAGTGTCAACGAAGGCGCCGTTGCGCGGTTCTTCCCGCAGCGCCTGTCGCACCAGTTTTTCGGCCTCGTCCAGGCGCACGTTCAGCACTGCCCAGAAGTACGCGAGGTGATTCTGCAACATGGCATCAGCGTGATGGGCGCGCAACCCCTCGACCAAGGCGGCCTCGGCATCCTCGCGATGGCCGGACTCCTCCAGCACATGGCCGAGCATGCTGTAGAACGACGGCGCCAACGGCACGATGCGCCGGCGCTCGCAGATCTCGCGGGCGCGCAGCAGGCAGTCCCTGGCTGCCGGCCAATCGCGGCGTGCCGCGGCATCGTGGGTCAGCGCCATCCAGGCCGTCACATCGTCCGGCTGTGAAGCGACGGTTTTCCGCCACAGATTGGTGGCTTCCTCGCCCGAGACCAGCAGGTCGAAACGGTACAAGCGGGCGGCGCGGCCGACATCGGAGAAATCCTCGGCCGCCGCCGCCCACAGCGCGCGTCGGGCCTCGTTGGTGTTGCCGCGCTGCAACTCGCCGGCCGCCATGGCTTCGCGCACCTGCGCCCGCTGCTGGCCGTTGGTCGCACAGCGCAGCGCAAGCTGCAGGCTGGCCAGACCGCGCTCCGGTTCCTGGCCGCGCTCAATGAAACTGACACCCCACAGATAGGCAGGCGCGGGATCGTTGTGCCCGCCGCCACGGAGGCACTGGCGGCGCAACAGTCGCAGCGCGTCACGGTCGTGGCGCGCCTTGAACAACACGCGCACCTGGGCATGGCGCCAGGACGGTTCCCGGGGATTCAGGCGCGCCGCCTTGGCGTAGTGGCGCAATGCAAGCTCATACCGTCCGGCGGTCTCGGCGACCTGCGCGAGGTTGGCGTGCGACTCTTCGACCGGCGCGAGCCGGCATCGGCGCTGCAGCTCCGCCAGGGCCTCGTCAGTACGCCCCTGCTGCAGCAACCCGGCCGTAACCAAGTCGCTGAGCATGGGGGTGGCAGGATCCAGCCGCGTGGCTTCCTTGAAAGCGGCAAGGGCCGCGGCGTTGCCGCGACCCGCTTCGGCCTCAAGCACAATGCCCTGGGCAAAATGCGCCAGCGCCTGCGCAAAGGCGGCATCGCCGGGCGGGAGCCGATGGGTTTCCGGAATCGGTCTGACCGACAGCATCCCGCAGCCGGCGCCGAACAGCGCCAAAGCGCCGGCGGCCAGTCGGACGGATCGCATGGACGACTCCCGCCGGCGGCTACTTGTTCTTGTGCCGGTTGGCCTTAAGACGCTTGTTGTGTTTGTGTTTCGACATCTTGGCACGACGTTTTTTCTTGATGGAACCCACTTTGCGCTCTCCTCGGTGGTTGGTTCTGGCGGCCCTCGCGGCGCTGTGCGCGACGACAACCTATAGTATGATCTTGTTCAAAGGCAGCTCAATAATACCCTCTGCGCCGGCCTTGCGCAACGATGGCACAAGCTCGCGTACCAGGCGCTCCTCGACTACCGTCTCAACCGCGTGCCAGCCGGAATCGTTCAGACTGCTGACCGTGGGAGCATGCAGTGCGGGCAGCAGCGCGGAGACGGACTTGAGTTTGGCGGCCGGAACGTTCATCTTCAGCAACACACGCGTTTCCGCCGCCAGCGCGCCGCTCAGCAACAACGCCACCTGCTCGATCTTGGCGCGCTTGCCTTCGTCGTCCCAGGCTTTGCGGTTCGCCACCAGGCGGGTGGTGGACTCCAGGACGGTGTCCAGAATGCGCAGGTTGTTGGCGCGCAACGACGAACCGGTCTCGGTCAGTTCGACGATCGCGTCCACCAGTTCCGGCGCCTTCACTTCGGTGGCGCCCCAGGAGAATTCGACTTCGGCGTTGACGCCGTGCTGCGCCAAGTAACGGCGCGTCATGCCAACGGCCTCGGTGGCGATACGCTTGCCATTCAGATCCTTGATCTCGCGAATGGGCGAATCGTTCGGCACCGCCACGACCCAGCGCACTGGCCGCAACCCCTGCTTGGCGTAAAGCAACTCCGCTACTTCGACGACATCGGCATTGCTTTCGTAGATCCAGTCATAGCCGGTGATGCCGGCATCGAGCACGCCCAACTCGACATAGCGGCTGATTTCCTGCGCGCGAATCAGGCGGCAACGCAGTTGCGGATCGTCGCAGGAAGGCACATAGCTGCGGGACCCCACCGAAAGGCTGAACCCGGCCTTGCGCATCATGTTGAAGGTGGCGTCTTGCAGGCTGCCCTTCGGCAAACCCAAAACAATGGATGTCATAACTGTCTGCTCTCGCACGAATGCAAATTGATAATGATAGCGCTGTTTTCCGGTCAGGACAAGCCCCCCTTTGGCCTTGCCCTAGCGCTGCACGCGCCCGGAGGCCTGGCCGTTGGCCAGCGCCTCGACTTCCGCGCGGGAGACGAGCGCGAAGTCACCGACCACCGAGTGCGCCAGACAGGAGGCCGCGGCCGCATATCTCAGGGCGGCGCCGGCCTCGCTCAATTCCGGCGTATTCAGGGCGAAAATCAAGCCGGCGGCGAAACTGTCGCCGCTGCCAACGCGGTCAACGATGCTATGGATTTGGTATGGACGATAGTCGCCACCGGCACCGGTCGGCGCGAACCGGGCCTGGTCTTGACGGCGGTCGTAAAGCATGGCGCCCCAGTTGTTGTGGGAAGCGGAAACGCTTTCACGCAAGGTGATGGCCACTTGTTTCAGCCCGGGAAAGGCGGCGCACAGCCGCCGCGCCACATCTGGATAGCGCCCTGCCTCCACTTTGCCGGCGTGGACGTCGGTGTCTTCGGCGTGAATTCCGAACACATCCGCAATGTCTTCTTCATTGGCGATGGCCACATCCACTTGCGTCAACAGTTTCCCCATGACTTCGCGAGCCAGTTCGCCCGGCTTACGCTCAGTCTGCCAGCGCCAGAGCTTCTTGCGGTAATTCAGGTCACAGGAAACCGTGCAGCCGGCATGCCTGGCCGCGGCGGCCGCCGTGAGCGCGGCTTCGGCGGCGATGGACGACAGCGACGGCGTGATGCCGCTGATGTGGAACCAGCCGGCATCGCTGAAGACGTGCTTCCATGCGTAGCATCCTGCGCTGACGGTACAGATGGCCGAGGCATCGCGATCGTAGATAACCTGACTGGAGCGCTGATTGGCTCCAGTCTCTAGAAAATATAGACCCAGCCGGCTGCCCTTGACCGTAACCACATGAGACAGATCTACTCCGTAACCTCTCAGATTGGCGATGCACGCCGCGCCGATTTCGCTGTCCGGCAGGGCCGTGACGAAGGACGACTTGCCGTCCCACCGGGCAATAGCTACGGCCACATTGGCTTCGGCGCCACCGAAACTCCACTCCAGTCTGCCGGGCATGGCCTGGCTGAAACGCTTCGAACCTTCCGGTGTGAGGCGTCCCATGATTTCGCCAAAGGTTACGATAGTCTTCATCCTGACCTGCCTCTCGCTTCTCCCTTACCCCCGCGCACGCACACCCCAGGCGCTATCCCGCCGGCGCCTGCCCGGCCAACGCAACTGCCTCCGCGGCTAGACGGGCGATGTCGCGCCACTTGCCTGCCTTGATCAAAGCGCTCTCCACCAGCCAGGTGCCGCCACACGCCAGCACCTTGGGAAAACGCAGATAATCCAGCAGGTTGGACGGTCCGATGCCGCCGGTGGGAATGAACCTGAATTGGCCGAATGGCGCGCCGATCGCCTTCAGCATCTTCAGCCCGCCGCAGGCTTCGGCGGGAAAGAACTTGACCGTATCGAGCCCGAAGTCAACCGCCTGCTGCAGGTCGGTGGGCGTGCAAATGCCGGGCGCCACCGGCAAGTCGCGGTCGAGGCAATACTGCACCACTTTGGGCCCGAACCCGGGCGAAACCACGAATTGTGCGCCGGCATCCTGCGCGGCCCTGGCTTGTTCGACCGTCAGCACCGTGCCGGCGCCGACCAACATGGGGCCGCGCGCGCGCATGCGAGCGATCGCGGCGGCGGCGGCGTTGGTGCGGAAGGTAACCTCGGCGCATGCTACGCCGCCGGCCAGGAGGGCGTCGGCCAGCGGCACGGCGTCCTCGGCCCGCTCCAGCGCAATCACAGGTATGACGCGCGCGCCACGCAGCAATTCGGCCCAGTCAGTCATGGGGTCACTCCCTGTTCTCAGGTTCGTAGATTCGTCCCTCGCGGTAGGCCGCCCACGCATTCTCAAACCACAGGTCGCTCCGCGGCAGGGCGCGGCATGGCACCCATTCGTGGCGGAAGGCGCGCCCGTCCCAGAGCGTTTCCTGCACCTGCCGGCGAAACTCGGGATTTTCGGGCGCAAAGCGCCATTCCGCGCCCAGCTTCGGATGGGCCGCCTGTCCCGACCGATCGAGCACCATGGCCGAACCCCGGCTACCTACGCCGCTCTCGATGGCGAAGCGCAATGCGTCCAGGTACGCGTAGTGGGCGAAACAGAGCTGGCGGGTCTTGAGCGCCTGCGCCAGTCCAGTAACGCCGGCGAAGCGGCAGCCTGCGTCAGCCAGACGCTGCCACTGCGTCTCGGCTTCGGCCGCGGCCTGCCTGATCCCGTCGCGCGAGCGGATGTGCGCACCGGCCCGGCTCATGCGTTCCTGCAGTTCGCAGCGCGCCGCTTGCCACGTGGTCCTGGAGGACCGGCACGTGCTGATGTAAGTCAGCGCCTCGGCGGCCGCCGCGAGGATGGCTTGACGCACCGATGCCTTCTTCAGAGACCGGCCGCGTGCGGCATGGGCAATGTATTCGGCCGACCGCAATGCCCCCACCTGTCCGGCATTCAGCGCCGAGCCGCCCGGTCGGTAGACGCCGTGGGAGCCGTTCACCTCACCGACTGGAAACAGGTGGCCGATGTTGAGCGACTGCCACCAGCGGTCGCCGGCCAATCCGCCATTGTTGTGCTGCGCGCAAACGGCGATCTCCAGCGGTTCAAGGGCCAGGTTGATGCCGTGCTCCTTGTACAGGGCCACCGCGCCGGGATTCATCTTCCCGAGTCTGGCCAGCGGCGTGTCGAGCAGCGCCCGCGACTTGTCGAGATACTGTCGCGCCTCGACGCTCAGCCCCTCAAAGGTGAAGTCCCGCGGCTCAGAGCGGAAGTCGAGATAGACGCGGCGGCCACGGACGACCGACTCGATATACACCAGGATGTCGATGATGGAGGACCCGCCCACGACCTTGCGCGGATCGAACGGCCACTGGTAGCCCTTCAGGAACACCTGCGAGTGCATTTCTCCGGCCGAAGCGAAGTAGTCGCGCATGAACTCGACGGCCGAACCAGACCCGTCGGCGGCGGTGCTGACAAATCGGGGGATCGCCTGCATATAGGTGCCCGACACATTCCAGCGGAATTTGATGGAGGCCAGACCGTATTGCGACTCGGGCAGGCTCTGGGCCTTGGCGCCCGCCATGAGGGCCACGCCGATAGCGCCCGTGTGAACGAGCGGGTAGACACTCGCGCGGTAGAGACCGCCGGGGCCGCCGGTGGCGAAGACCACGTTTTCCGCGACAATCGCCTCCAGCTTGCCAGTCGCGTCCAGGGCGAGCATGCCGGCCGCGCGTTTCCGGCCGTCATCGTCCACCGTCAGCAGCGACACGGCCTCACACCGCTCCCGCACCGGAATGGCACGCCGCCGCACTTCCTCGATCAGGACACGGCACATCTCACGCGAGGTGTAAGGTCCGATGGAGGTGGCCCGCTGACACGGGTCGTGATCGGTCTTGTAGCCGACGTATTGCCCGAAGCCGTCGGTGGGGAAGGGGACACCCAGATCAACCAGGTGCAGGAAGGCGCGCGCGGACTGGCTGGCTTCGACCAGCGCCAGGTCGGCATGCATGCTTCCGCCGGCAGTGTAGCTCTCCGCCATGGCGCGGGGAGAATCGGCCGCGTCGCCGCAGAGCGACAGCTTGTAGTAGGTTTGCTTGTCGCTGCCGGTGTTGATCGATGTGCCCTTCCGCAGACCCTCGGTCGCGATCATGACATCCGTCACACCTTGTTTGTGCAGTTGCACGGCGGCGTTGAGGCCGGCCGCGCCGCTGCCGACCACGAGGGTGTGAACCCAGGTGACGGACAATTGTGGCTGCGCCGCTCGACTGCTCAACCGCAAGGTGGTCTTATTCATGTGCCTTCCCATTACTCACGCACGCACAGCTTCCGCATTCTGCATCCATCTACCGGCGCGATCACAGCCGTTGCGTGGTCATTCCGCCGTCAATCATGATGACCTGTCCGGAAGAATAGGCGAGGTCCCCGCGTGCCAGCATGGCAACCGCCCGCCCAATATCCTCAGGCAGTCCCCAACGGGCCTGAAGGCACAGACCGTCGCCGATCAACCGGTCATATTTCTCCTGTACCGCCGCGGTCATGTCGCTCTTGATGATGCCGGGACGGATTTCGTAAACGGGCAGGTCATATTGTCCGAGCCGGGCAGCCCACAGCTTGGTGGCCATGCTGACACCGGCCTTGGAGATGCAGTACTCGCCGCGGCTGGGACTGGCGACAGTGGCTGACACCGACGAGATGTTGACGATGCAACCCTCAAATGACGCGTCGGCCTGCTTCTGCTCAATCAGATACCTGGCCACCGACTGGGTCAGAAAATATGGGCCTTGCAGGTTTATCTTCATGACCCTCTCGAAGCTCTCTTCGGTGGCCTCCAGGATGTCGGCGCGTACCTTCGGGGCGACTCCGGCGTTGTTGACCAGAATGTTGAGCCTGCCGTAAGCAGTGCGTATTTCCGACAGCATGCGCTCTCTCGCGCGCGCGTCGCTGATGTCCGCGCGACAGTAGAGCGTGCGCGCGCCCAGCGCCTTGATGCCACCAATGGCGTCGGCCACCGCGGCCGGTTCATGCAGATCGCAGATTGCCAGATCGCACCCCCCGGCCGCCAACGCCTTGGCGATGCCATGTCCGATTCCGCGCGCCGCACCTGTTACAAGGGCCACCTTCCGATTCGTTGCCATATCACTCCGCTCCCGTTCGCGTTCCGTAAAATTCGCGGTCCCTGACCGCACAACCCGCACAACGTCCTTCGCGCATCAACTGCGTGCATGCCGAGCAGGTCACGCAGCATCTGGCCGGATCGAAACGGCCAGAGCGCATGAAGTCGGCCGGCGCGTCAGGATAGGCGAAAGCATTGCGTCCCTGTCCCCACAGCATGGCGCCTCCCGCATTGATCAGGCCGGCCGCGGCGTGCGGCGCGAGGTGCCGCAACCAGCCCAGCCCGGAAGCCACGACCGGAGTCTTCCCGGCCGCGCGCTGCGCTGCCACGGTGATCGCGGCAAACCGCGCGATGCCCTCCAGCGGGTGCTCCTCTGGTAGCGCGGCACCCGTCGCCGGCCTGTCAAACGGACGATTGACGTGAGGATTGAAGTAGGGATTGCCGATGGTCACGTTGATGAGCGGCACCTCCAGATCAACCAGCATTCCGATCAGCATGACCGCTTCGTCCAACGCCGGCCGGCCCGGTTGGCGCGGATCGGTCGCGAATCCATACGGATGCGCGATGCCGTCGAAAAGGTTGACGCGCGTGACCACGATAACGCCCGGTACTTGAGCCTTTACGCGTGCGATCGTCTCACGCAGCATGCGGGTGCGATTCTCGAATGAGCCGCCGTAGCGACCCTCGCGCGTGTAGGAGGCCAGCAGTTCGGATAGCAGATAGCGATGGCAGCACTTGATGTCCACGCCATCGAACCCGGCCTGCGCCGCCAGACTGGCCGAGTGGACGAAGTTCTCCTGCAATCTGTCCAGTTCGCCATCCGTGACGAGCGGATAATCGTCCGGCAGGGCGTGCACGGGATCCAGCACCGGGCTGTGATGCGCAATCTTCGGGCGAGCCCGTCCGTCAGGCTTGCTGTAGCGTCCTGAATGGGTCAACTGCAAAACCAGCAGCGGTGCCGGCCAGCCGGTCTCCCTGGCGCTTCTTCGCGTCGCCTCCGCCAGACGTCGGAATGCGTCCACATTGCCGTCGTGCAGCCAGAACTGACGCGGATTGGCGCGTCCTTCCGGCACGACCGCGGTGGCCTCGGCCCAGATCAGGGAAGCGCCGCCCGCCGCGTAGCGCCCATAGCGGCGAAAAGCGAGCTTGCCCGGCGTGCCATCGGCATCCGCGTCGAGCCCCTCCATCGGCTGGACCGCGAAGCGATTGTGCAATTGCGCTGCGCCCAGGGCCAGAGGTTGCGCCAGGATGGAGGCGTCTGCGCTGAGCGGCAGATCAAGGCCACGGCTGGCAAGCTCGCGGCGGAGATCGTCCAACGTCTTGAGAGAAAACTTGGCGTGTCTTGTCATGCGAAAAGATTGTATACAATCAATGCACGCGCAGCATACTATAGGCGCGTTGCCTGTCAAGACCGAAACCGATGCGCCATGAACAAGACCGTCACTATTCAGAACCGGCTGCGGCGAGCGATCGTCTCCCGCGAGTTGCCGCCCGGGACGCGCCTGGTCGAGTCCGAACTGGCGCGGCGCTTCCGCGTCAGCCGCACGCCGATTCGCGAAGTGCTGAACCGTTTGCATCAGGAGGGGCTGATCGAGCTGCTGCCCAACTCCGGCGGCGTCGTGCGGCGTTACACGCTGACCGAGATTATTGACTTCATGGAGCTGCGGCTGCGCATCGAACCGCTGGCGTGCCGCAAGGCGGCGGAACGAGCCACCGCAAGCGAACTGAAAACCATATTGCGGGCGGCGGAGCGTTATCGGCGCGTCGCGCCCGGCGGCCGATGCGCCGATATTTTCACGGCAGAGGACTGCTTTCACGGCGCCGTCTACAGGGCGGCGCATTCGGTCGCCTACTCGCCGGAGCGCGTCTACTCGCTCAGCCTGCTGTCGAACGTGCAGAAGCCGCTGGAGGGTGTGGCAGTCTGGAAACGCGGCGGAGCGGAGCATCTGGAACTGGCCCGCCTGCTGCGGCGGCGCAACGGCAAGGGCGCGGCGCAATTGGCGGAGAAGCACGTGTTGGCGACGCTGAAGCGGATGAAACGCCTGGAACGCGACGTTACGGCATTGGGCGAAATGGGGTTGGGGTAATGGGAGATGGGGGAGCGAGTGGGGTGCATGTGAGCGTGAGCGATGTGTTGAGCATCTCACTGACCCTTTGCGCGTGGGGGTAACCGCGGCTTGGTTGCGCCGGACATATCTGGCAGAATGTTGGCCGTGAAAGGCGGCACGGAAAACGTGGAATCGGCTCAGGGGGCGTCGCGCGGCAGGCGGACTATCCATGGGACGCGGCCTGTGCTGCCCGATCTGGATTCCTGGCAGCAGCATGTCGGCGGCTGGTTCGTGCCGGCGGCGCTGGCGGAGTTGCTGGGCAGTCCCGCGACGCCGGTGGAGCGGCTGGCGCAGTCCTGGCTGGCGACTGGAGGCAAGCGCTTGCGGCCGCTGCTGGCCGCGGGTGTGCATGCCGTGTTGAGCGGCGAAGGCGTCACCGACGAGGCCCGCGCGGTAGCGGTAGCGGTGGAGTGTTTTCACAAGGCCTCGCTGGCGCACGACGACGTCGAGGACAACGATCGCCTGCGCTACGGCCTGCCCACTTTGCACGTCAGCCATGGCGTGCCTATAGCCATTAATTCGGGCGATTACCTGATCGGGGAAGGGTATCGCCTGCTGGCCACGCTGCCGGCCCCCGCCAGGGTGCGCGCGCGGCTGCTGACGGCCGCGGCGGAAGGGCATCGTGCGCTCTGTCTCGGGCAGGGCGAGGAACTGGATTTCGCCGCCGCGCCGCATCCGTTGAACACCGGCGACTACGCGCGCATCTGCAAACGCAAGACGGGCGCGGTGTTTGCCGTCGCGGGCATGCTTGGCGCTATCCGGACAGACGCGAGCGAAGCGGTCTGTGCCACTCTCACCCGGTTCGGGCATTCGGTCGGTCTGGCATATCAGATACGCGACGACCTGGCCGACGTCGCACAGCCGGGCGGCGGCGATCTGGGCGCCTTGCGCCCATGCATACTGCTGGCGCTGGCCTGCGAGAGCCGGGCGCCGGACGTTGCCGGCGCACTTCA
>JAQULY010000010.1 GCA_028718445.1 Kiritimatiellia bacterium | reverse complement strand
CGACATAACTCCAGCGCTCTTCCAGGTTGACGTGGCGCCGGGCGTGACGCTTACCTACGCGAACCCCGGCGGCGGCCTCAGCCGCGCCCTTTGCGCCGCCCCCGGCGGGCGCGACATTGCCCTGGCGCTCATAGATGGAGGCGTGCAGCTCTCGATCAAGCAGGCTGGCGCCGCTTCCGAGGAGTTCTGTTGGAGCGTCACCCGTGCCGGCGATGCCATTACCTGCGTGCGGCGCGACAACTCCGACAACATCTTGCGCAATGTCACCTACAACTACTCCAGCAACGACGTGGAGTTGGCGACCTGGACCCGCACCGACAACCTCAACGAAACCAGCGAGGAACGCTGGGCCAGCGGCCTTCTCGCCACCGGCGGCGACGCCGCCACGCGCACCACCGTCCGCGATGGCTCCGGCGCGATCCTCTCGATGGTCGAGAGCGAACGCGCCGTCATCGGCATCGGCGAAACCGCCGTCGAGCGCGAAACCGCCCGCCGCGAATGGGACGGCTACACCTCCAGTTGGCGCTCGAGCGCCATGAGCTACTGGCGCGACAACTTCATTCTGACGCTCAACGGCCTGCCCAAGCTGCGCCAGGCCGCGGACGGCTCCTGGGAATACCTAACCTACGACTTGCACGCCCGCGTGCTGCTCGCGGCCACCTCGCTCGAAGGCTCTGCCGTACCCGCCTTCGCCGCCGACGACACCCCCTTCGCCCTCTCCAACGCCGCCGCCTATCCGGCCCTTAAGGCGCTGGTCACTGTCCACGACTACACACCATTGCCCGGCGACAGCGACCTCTGGGAAGACGTCGGCCATCCGCGCCAGACCTCCCGCTACGTAGTTCGCGACGGCGAGCCCGCCCTGATCGCCCGCGAATGGCACATCTACTCCCGTGGGACCAACGACGGCTGGCCCACGGTCGCCCACACCATCATCCGCGCCGCCGCCGCCAACTCCAACTACGGCGACCCCGCCAACGCCCGCGCCACCGCGCTTGCCGTCACCTACGATCCCGACACCAACGGCCCGCCCGTTCTGATGCGCGGCCGCCCGCTGGCTGAAGAGCGCGAAGACGGCACGCTCCACACCTGGAGCTACCAGTACCAGGACACCAACAGCGACGGCAGCAACGACCTGCTGATCGTCACCGCCCGCGTCGGCACGACCGCCCTGACCAACGGCCTCCCCTACGTCAGCACCTACACCGTCGAAACGAACGACGCCGTTTTCGGACGCCTGTTGAGCCGCGAGACCCGCCTCTACACTGGCGGCGCGAGCGATCCCGTGCTCGACTGGGAAACGCGCCAATACGACGACAAGGGCCGCCTCTATATGACGACCTTCTCCGACGGCACCCAAGAGCAGAAAGCCTGGGGCTGCTGCAAGCTGGATTGGGAATGGGGCCGCGACGGCGCAATACGCGAATACACGTCCGATCCCGGCAACGACCACTGGTCCGCAGTGGCGGAATTGTCGCTCGAACAGCTTCCTGGCGCGGACTGGCGTCATCCAGTCGCCGAAACCTTTACGGACGCCTTGGGGCGCGAGACCAACAGCGTGCGCTCGGTCTGGGCCGGCTACTACCGCGATCCCACCTACACGCCGCTTCAGACCCGCACCGCCTATCCCTACGGCACGGACGACTATCGCGTCACCACCGATCCCCTTGGACTTCAGACTGTCAGCCGGCGCGTTTACGGCCTCTTCCACGGCTACCAGGCCTTCGCAGAAGAGACCATGGTGGCCGGTCTCACCAACCGTTCCGTCTCCATCCCCAACGGACCCAGCTTTGAGGAACGGTTCTGGGACGGTCACTGGACCCGCCAAACGCGCGCCACGGATTATGACGCCTCCGGTTGCCGCATCGAGCGCGTCACCTCACAAGCGTCGGACATCCCCGGGACCGTCACCAACTCCGCCACCTGCTACGACTTCCTTGGGCGCGTTGTCAGCACAGCTACGCCTTTGGGCGTCACCTCCAACTTCTACGACGGGGCCTCCTCCCGCTTCTTGCGCGTCTCCCGTTCCGGCCAGCCCGACACGCTCTACACCTATGACGCGCTGGGGAACCAGACGGCGGGGGTGCTGGATCTGAACGGCAATGGCCAGGTTGACTACTCCGGGCAAGACCGCATTGGTTTCAGAAGCGCCGAATACACGGAGATTGCGGGCAACTGGTGGCATCAGACAGTCCGAGGAACTGTGGTGGGCGCCATTACCAACAGAAGCAGCCTCGCACGGGAACAACAGACCGGATTATCGCCCAATCTTCTGGCGTGCGCGGTGTCCGTTGACGCCAACGGGGTGTCTACCACTGTGACGAGGGCTTACGATACCATGACATGCACGGATGCCGAGACCACCCAGACGGATGCAGCCACACCCAGTGTCCGGCGCACCCTATATGGGCGACTAGTGGAGACATCCGGGCGCGGTTCCGGCACACTCAATTCATACGATGGTTTCAGCCGGGTGGTGTCGCAGACCGTCACCAATGGAACTGGGACGCAATCGGTGCAGACCGCGACCTTCGACGCTCTTGGAAATGCGGTAACGAACGTGACGGTCTACGGAGATGTCGCAATGGTTGCATCGTCTCAATACGATGACCAAGGGCGCGCCCTGTCCAGGACCGATGCGATGGGCAATGTTGTTTGGACAGAGTACGACAGCCTTGGCCAAACGCTCTCGCAATCGGGCGCAACCTATCCCATGCAATACGCCTACGACACCGCCGGACGCATGAAGTCGCTCGCAACCACGCGCGACGGCGAAACGCCTGACACAACGCAGTGGTTGTATGACAAATCCAAGGGGCTTGTGACCAACAAACTCTATGCCGACGGAACGCACATCGCCTACACCCACACCGCTGACGGCAAGTCGCTTCGTACGACTTGGGCGCGCGGCGCGTGGAAGGAACAAATCTATGACGTATGCGGCATGCCCGCAGGAACCGCGTATTCCGATGCTGGGCTGAACAGTCACAGCGCCTATGACGCATTCGGCCAGACCGTCACTGCCTCCAATGCTATTGCGCGATACGTCTTTGCCAACAGTTCGGTCGGTGTTGCCACCAACGAAAGTGCGGCCATCGGCACGGACACGCTCATAATCGCCCGGAATTTGGACAACCGGAATCGTCTCGCGGCCATCGCGGTAGACGCGGAACTGGACGCTGCCTACGCATACAGTACCGAAAACCAGCTTAGCGGCGTCTCGAACGCCGCGTTTAGCGTCGGTTATGCATACGCTGACGACGGCTGGGAATCCGGCTATGCCATTAATCTGACCAACGGCGCTGTCCTGACCCGCGCCGTCACTAGAGACCAGCGCAGACGTACCCTTATCACTGGCGTGTCCAACGCCATCGCCACGGCAGCGGCGTACGATTACCAGTACGGCTACGACCAGCTCAACCGCGTGACGAACCGCAATGCGGACACGTTCGGGTACAACGCCCGTTCGGAAGTCACGAGTGCGTACATCGCGTCAAACGGCTGGGCATACGCATACGACGAGATCGGCAACTGCCTGTCGGCCGTTTGCGGCGTGGCGACCAACCTTCACACCGCCAACTGCCTCAACCAGTATACTGAAATACAACGCCTCCCCGCTTCCCCGCAAGAACTCGGCTACGACCTAGATGGAAACCTGATGAGTAACGGCGTCTGGACCTATGCATGGGATGCCGACAATCGCCTGACATCCGTCGCCTCCAACGGCTTGTGCGTAGTCTCAAATGCCTACGATCATGCACATCGCCGCGTACTGAAGATCACTCCGTCGGCGACGCACACCTACCTCTACGACGGCTGGAACCTTGTGCGGGACATCATCGTGACTCAACAGTCTGTATCCACAAACCGCTTTGTATGGGGCAGAGACCTATCGGGCACGATGCAGGGGGCAGGCGGCATCGGCGGTTTGCTGGCCGTGCAGATTGGCGGCGCGTGGCATTTCCCGTTCTACGACAACAATGGGAACATCACCGCGTATGTGAACGAACAAGGAGCCGTTGTCGCCGAATATCTCTACGATGCCTTCGGCAAGACTATTTCCCAGTCCGGTCCCTTGTCAGACGTTTTTCCCCACCGCTTCAGCACAAAGCACTTCGATGCGGAAACGGGACTCTACTACTTCGGCTATCGATTCTATTCGCCGGAACTAATGCGATGGACGAAGAGGGATTCCATATGGGAATTGTACGAGGCAAATCTCAACAGTTTCGTGCTAAACAATCCGCTGGCTTTCGTGGATCCTACAGGCCAGTTCTCTTGGTCGCAATTCATGGAAATGCTCACGAACCTGTCGCCGCTACTCGTCAAGCGACTTGCTGTGTGCGCAGGGCAGTATGAAGGACTGGATGACCTAATGTCGAAAACAAAGGAACACTTCAGGAACGATATCAACCCAAGCTGGATATGCTGCTGGAAAGGAAAGAAAGATAAGCGGCCGTCGGACTGGGACGATCCAGACAATAAGCGAGTAACCCACCAAGTGCTTCACCGAATAATGGGGTGTGAGCTTCGGAAAGCTGGCGTTTCATGGACATGCATGGAGCTGCTCAATGAGATTTATGAATGGTCGACATCCTGGAGGGAACTGAAGGCTAAGGGGTACGATTTTCCATCATGGGTTGAGGATTCCGTTCGGGATTCTTTCGCCATTCGTCAAGGGTGGGATTCGGGCGGCGATAATTGCGACACAAGGTTCATCCCATCGGCGTGCGAACCGGATTCCGGTAGTGGGAAAACGCAATGAAACATAATAGTCAACCTCTATCGGCCGCCGCTGTCGCGTGCGGTCTTGTTTTGTTAACGTCTTGCACAGAGCAGCATCGTGACCCGCATTTGGTAGTCTTTATGCGGCAACTTCACGCGAACATGACGCTGGATCAAGTGAGGAAGACAATCCCCGAAAAGTACTTTGTCAAGCAAGTATCCGCCGTTGGGCACAACTGTCTCGCGGACCGGGCGTTTGTCACTAACGTTTTGCCTACCACTGCCGTCGTGTATGCATACGATGAGGAAGGCGCAGTGGGAGGCGGCGCGTGGGCCGACGCTGTGCTCTACTTCGACTCGAATGGAATTCTTCTAGGTTTCTCCTACGGTGGCTCAAGTGCTCCACTTCTCGATCCGGATGACCCAAGTGGAAAAGGAGCAACGATACTTGGTGGCTACCGGGCGCTACCGACGGAACAGAGGCGTCTGCCATGATCAATCATGTGCTGATTGAGTCAAGATATTGGATACTCGTTCGTGGCGGTTCAATGGGGTGTCGGCCGCTTGGTGGAACTGCGACGCGGCCATCGCGCATCTGCCTGGACAGACCGCAGTCACGACATCGGTAACCCGCACGCAACTGACCGGGCAGACTGAAAGAAGAAGGGTTGTAAGTGAGGTGTCGTATGGCAGGTTGTCACAGAATAATTCGGTCAGTTCTCCCTGCATTTGCTGCTCTTGTTGTGGTTGCCGGCGTTGCATACCACGTATCGATGCGCCGGTCGCTCTTTGTCGCTCTTAACCGCCTTTCGCCGGGGATGTCCATTGAGGACGTTCGAGCAAGCATACCGGCTCGTTTTTTTGACGAAGAGGGAATAGCCTCCAATTCCTTATATTTGGCTGATCGTGTTTTCCAAAACGATGCAACTGCCACTCGATTCTTGACTTACAGTCAGACAAGGGGTGATCTCACTGCGGATGCGCAAGTGTTCTTCGACAGGGACAGCACGCTCATAGGGTTCAGTTACACCGCTGATGGGTTTCCTCAACTGCGTCAGGACAGAACTGACGGAGTGGGGCCAAGAGGCGCACGGACATTCATTCGCGGAACCGCTGTGAGGTGATATAGAACGCGGGACGAGCATGGCAGGTGGGTACGAACATGAACAAATACATGTGCACGGCCGCATCACACTCGTCACCGCGAAGGTCGTTGATCCACTGCGAGCAACGGATGGAGCCTTTGTCTCAAAGCCCAGATGCAATTCCGAAGCGCAAGATCGAGCACGGTACTACACCAGTCTTCTAAATAGGGCACTTGACAAGGGAACGGATCCTCATCGCGACAGACAGCCTGGCGATGTTGCCTATCGCAACCACCCGGACTATGCTGTCTTGTACGAACCCTTGCCGAACTCCCCGGAGATTCCAGGAAACTAGCCATGAACGAAATGATTCCCAGACCATCGGATGCCCAGCTTAGGACCGCTCCACTCTGGGTTTTGTGCGTGGTTCTCGGCATGTCAGTGCCCCTCGCCGGGGCACAGCCTTCGGATGACCATGCGCATCTTTCCGGCGCTGCCAACTGGGCAGTCACGACATCCAACATTGAGTTGCTCAAGTCCTTGCTGCAAGCTGGCGTACAAATAAATGAACCAGTTGAGAAGGAGGCCGGGTGGACCCTTCTCCACTTCGCCGCCAGTTCCGGGACGGAGAGGGTCGTTCGCTTTCTCATGGATAACGGAGCTGACCCATGCAGTCGCGATCAAGCCGGACTTCGTCCCATTGATCTCGCCTACCGTCAAAGTCGGACGAATATCTGCCAGGTGTTGACGAACGAGCAACCGAGTAGTCACACGGTCGGCGGATATCCAGAGGGCGTGTTGGAGATCGTGTTCGGTTCGCGCCAGAACGATGCCGTTCTCGTCACGATCAACCGACAGGATCCTTCCGACGAACTCCTGAAGTGGCTCCGGCGTGTCTGGCCAAACGCAGTCCCTGGTTCCAAGGGGGAATTGGTTGCCGCCACCGCTTCAAGCTACGCGTACTACCGCAACACCGAGAACGGGCAGAAGATGGCCGGTTGCGCGGTGACCATTGAGAAGTTGAATGAACGGGAGTATTCATGGTTCACGTCGTTTGGAGCACACCCGCTTGGTGGCTGGCACGAGGAAGGGAAGATGCGGCAGGAGTATGGCTACTGGATTGTGACTGATACTGATGGTGGAGTGCACTGAACACCAAGGCGTCATGCACTGGTCACTCCGCCATTGATTTCCATGTCAGCCAGTGGCAGGATACTGCCTATCTCTCTAACACTTGGAGGTTCCATGCGCATGCGTCGTTCGTTGTCGCTGTTTGTACTGGCCGGAATCTGCAGCCGTGCAGCCTTCGCCGCTTCAACGCTGCCTGCCGCCGGCACGGCGGGAGCCGCGAGTCAGCCGTACCAGAAGATTGCCGCGCATTTGGAGAGCGGCGGCGACCTGTTCGTTGTCGCCAACCTGCAAGGTGTGGTCAAGGATGTCGGCACTTACATCGGCACCATGGTGGATGCCATCTCCACGACAGCCGGCGCCGGCACTGCCGCGGGTCAGACAAACAGTCCCTTCGTGCAGCGCCTGTCGCGCTTTGTGGCCCTGAGCGGCCTGGAGGCCGTAAACGGCTACGGGCTGAGTGTCGTGCCACGCGGCGACGGTCTGCACTCGATCAAAGGATTCGTGGGGCGCGATCCCGACGCCGCGAACAGAACATTCTGGAAAGCCATGGTCGGTGGAACGCCCAAGCGGCTGAAGAGCCTCGACTACCTGCCGCGCGACACGGTCATGGCGCGCACCTCCGCAGGTCAGCCCGACGCCATGTGGTCGCTGGTGAGGCAGGGCTTCGAGACTATCGGCGGAGCCGCCGGCAAAAAGCAGTTGGCGCAGATGGAAATGATGTTGACCATGGTGTTCGGCACCAACGTAGAGGCGATCGTGCAGGCGCTGGAGGCCGATTCGTTCTTCAGCGTCCAGCTGTCGTCGTCCGACACCTTCACAATCCCGCTGCCGGGTAAGACCGGCGCGGAAGCTTTCACGATGCCGACACCATCGCTGCTTCTGGGCATCATGACCCGCGGCGCAACACCCGCGCGCGCAATCGAAGCAGCCTTGGCCAGGGGCGGCATGCCGCTGGAACGGCGACCATACGATGGCGTGACGTTGGTGTGCGCTCGGCCGCCCATGCCGCTTCCGTTACCGTTCACGATCTCCATCGCGGAACAAGAGGGCATGCTGCTGCTGGGCAGCACAACGAACTGCGTGCAAGACGCCATCCGGGCCAGCAAGGCACATAACGGACTGACCGCCGATCCCGAGTTCCGACGCGCCACCGCCGGCATGCCGGAGGCGAATAACGGGCTGGACTATGTGCACCCGCGTTTCTATGCGACGATGCGCGACGTGCAGACCGCCATCGCCAAGGCAAACGGCACCGAGGCGCTGGCGCGCATGCAGAATATGCTGATGAGCCCGAACGAGATGACCGCCGGCGCGCTGGTCAATGGTCCTGATGGCGTCACCATGATGGGCGTTTCGACTTGCGGCACGCGCGAAATGATCAGCCGCCTGACGCTGGTGCCCTTCGCCATGTTTGGTGGTATCGCCGTACCGTCGTTCGTGCGAGCCCGCTCACAGGCACAATCGAATGTCTGCATCAACAATCTGCGCATGATCGATGGGGCCAAGGAGCAGTGGGCGATGGAAAATAACAAGACCGACGCCGATACGCCCACTGAAGAGGACTTGGGCAAGTACCTGAACGGCAACATCCTGCCGCGCTGTCCGATGGGCGGCAGCTACACTATCGGGCCCGTTGGCGAACGCCCCAAGTGCACGCGGCCGGGTCACGCCTTGTCGCGATAGCGTCATCTGTACCGCATGGGCACGTAGGGCGCGAGTTTGCGCGCGATGAACCGAGGCGCCAGGCGCGCAAAGCGCTGGAGGCCGCGCTCCAGTGGAATCTCGGGCCACTCTTCGCCAATCAATGGGCTGGCGTAGCGAACGAAGTCGTCTGTGACGTCCCATTTGTCGCGCGAAAGCCAGGCGTCGGGAATGTGCCGGACGGAGTTGGCGACGCGTTCCAGTGGGACTTTGTCGTAGCGCACGGCGTAGGCCGGACCGGGCTGCCGCAGGATTGTGGCCATCCAGCCGCCGCCGTCGCGCACGCCGATTTCCACCGCCTTGCGGCCCACGGCGTAGGCCTCATCCATGTCGATACGCGACGCCATGATCGAGGCGGAACGCTGCAGCACGCCGGGCACCTGCCACGAGGCCTGGCCGCGGGCCGCGAGACCGTGGTCGTTGAGGTAGTTGCTGACCACCTGCGCCGCCGAGGCGCGGCTGGCGCCATACTCGATGTGTCCGAAACCGTCGCGCGCTTCGCCGATCGAGCCCACGTCGAACCCCTCGCTGACCACGACGATGCAACGGCCTCGTGTCTTCAGCCGCGCGTTGACGGCGTCGGCGAGCGCCGGCAGATTGTGGCCGGACTCGGTCAAGGCGAGCAGCAACGGCATCTCGCGCTCGGGATCGGCCAGCCGCGCGGCGGCCGGTATGAAGCCTGACGTGCGACCCATGGCCTGCAGCACGCTGACGCATTCGGACGGCGACATGCCGCGGTTCTCCTCCTCGACGTTTCGGATGATGGAAGCCCAGTAGCGCGCCGCGCTGCCGTAGCCGGGCGTGTGGTCTATCAGTTTGAACTCAGGGTCGCCGACATCGTTGTCAATCGTCTTCGGCACGCCCACGGCCGCCAGTTTCAGACCGCGCGCCGCCGCCAGCGTCGCCACTTTGTGCGCCGTATCCATCGAGTCGTTGCCACCGATGTAGAAGAAATAGCCGATATCATGGGCGCGCATGACGGCGACGATGCGCTCGAAATCTTCCGACTGGTCGGCGGTCAGCTTGTACCGGCAGGTGCCAATGGCGCCGGCGGCGGGCGTCGTCCGCAGGCGTGACAGCTCCACGGCGGGCTGTACCGCCAGGTCCATCAGTTCCTCCTTTAGGATGCCCTCGACCCCGTGCCATGCCGCATAAACCTGGCCGATTGCGCCCGGATAATCGCGACACGCTTCGATGACGCCCTGAAGGGACGCGTTGATTACGGGCGACGGTCCGCCCGACTGTGCTACCAGCGCATTAGGCATAGCGTTCTCTCTAACGCGGGCTATCGCCCGCAACCCAATCGAACCGCAGATTTACGAATACTGAACCGCAGAATGTCGAAGTTATTCCCTTCATGATTCGCTACTCATCATTCGTCAATCTGCGGTTCGCATCTGTTCCCGTTCTTGAACAACTTGTTTTTAATCGCCGTTCCTTGGCCGTAAGGCACTGCTTCGTCCGCAGCCGGACCTTGTGCATGCCCCTGACGGCGTTCATGAGGAAGACGTTGGGGCTGTTCACGGCTTCCTCGATACCGATGACGCGCTCCCGCAACTCCCCGCGTTCGAGCAGCGACGCTCGGTATGTGCCGGCCAGCAGGCCGCAGCGTACCGGCGGCGTGTACAGCGAGTCGTCAAGCTCGACCGCCACGTTGGCGATGGTGCATTCGGTGATCTCTCCGGCGGCATTGAACAGCAGCACATCGCCGCCGACGGGACAAGACCGAAGGGCATCATCGTAAACCTGGCGGTTCGTGGTCTTATGATACAGGAATACGTCGTTTGTATCGACGGGCCGCCGGGCCAGAACCACATCCCCGAAACGCAAGGCAGCTTGCTCCGTGATTACGGCCTCGCAGTGCACCTCGCTGTGGCGCGCGACGCGCAGTCGGACGCGGTACAAGCCTGGATTCAATGCCGCGACGGCCCGATCCAGTTCGGAACGCACGCGGGCGAGATTCAACCGGAAGCCGAAATAGCGGGCGGAGGAGGCGAGTCGCCGCAGGTGATACGACAGCCGCGCATATCCGTCCCGTGGCGACCACAGCATGGTTTCGACAAGTTCGAAGCCGCGGTCCGGCGACCGCAGGACTTTGGTTTTAGTCAGACATTCCTCATATTCCCGCTGCGGCCGAGAATCCCAGACGATCCCGCTTCCTACACCGTATTCCGCGTGGCCTGAGGGTTTGTGCACCAGTACCGTGCGGATCGCGACGTTGAACTGCGCGCGACCGTCAGGCGCCACGAAGCCGATGGCGCCGGTGTAGACGCGACGCGGCGACGATTCCTGCTCGGCGATGATCGCCATCGTGCGGCGTTTTGGGGCGCCGGTGACGGACGCGGGCGGAAACGTGGCTTCGAGGATCCGCGTCAGACTTGCGCGTGTGCGCGCGCGCACCGTCGTCGTCATCTGCCACAGGGACGGGTAGCGTTCGGCGGCGAAAAGCGTCGAGACGCGCACGCTGCCTGGTATCGCGATGCGACCGAAGTCGTTCCGGACCATGTCCACGATCATGACATTTTCCGCCTGCTCCTTTGGCGAACGCAGCAGCGCGTCCCTGTGTGCCAGGTCCTGTTCCTGCCACAACCCCCTGGCGGCCGTGCCCTTCATGGGACGGGACTCGATACGCTCGCCGAAGATACGCAGAAATAGTTCAGGAGAAGCGCTGCAGACCGCCCATTCGCCCGTGTCGACGAATGCGGCGAAAGGAGGTGCGTCGTCGCCCACGATGTGCCTGAACAGCAACCACGGATCGAGACTCGTCTTGGCCCGCAGGCGATAGGTATAGTTGGCCTGGTAAGTATCGCCCTCCCGAATATGGCTCCTTACGGCTTCGACACGCCGCGTGTATTCGGCGGCGGCGACTGACGGTCGCCAGACTGGCGGCGGCGGCGCACTGGTGACTGGTGGAAGCCTTATGGACTCGACGCGCGCGAACAGTCCGAACCAGATCAGAGGAAAGACGTCATCGCCATGCGTCGTCAGGCACGGGTCGAAGGCGGCAGCGGCGTCATAGGAGATGAAGCCGGCGGCGTACGTGCCGTCGCGGCGCACGCTGTCTTCCATCTGTTCAAGAAGAGGGACAACATCCCGCAACCGCCGCGTGGCGACGATACGGCACGGATTCGAGAAACTCAGCCATCGCTTGCGCGCGTTGTCGCGCAGCACAACCCGCGGAGTTGACACTGGGCTGCAATGGCTGGGCATGTTTTCCCGCGCGTGTCGCTCACGCGTCCTGTGCACGCGTGTCGGCGGCAGCGGCGTTGCCATCCGGCGTCATCGCCTGGAGGTGCCGCTTGTGCCGGCGTCCGCCGCGATGTCGCCGGCGGCGTGAGGGACGTCCGTCGGTGTCCGCGACCGCGGCGCACTGACGATCATTTGCGCCGCGATCAGTCGGCGCCTGTGCCACCGGCGTTTCGAGATTGGCTTCGTCGACAGGGGGCGTGGGACCGTGTGATGGTTCGCGTCTGCCGCCGTGGCAATGAGCGTGGTGCTGATCGCCTTCTGCATGCGGCTGTTGTTCCCATTCGCGCAACGCCGGGTTGGGGGTGGCGGCAACGCTCTGGCGGATGCGGGCCAGCAGCATGGCGTCCTTGAAGCCCTCGGCCGGCATCGGCCGCTGACGGCGGGAGAGGGCAGGGGACCGGTCGAGACGTTGCTGGCTGTCCAGCAGGTGCGCGGCATGGTAGAACACCGCCTTGGGCGGATGCAAGCGCTGGTTGAAAGGCTGTAACGTCTCCTCGGCCAGGTGGAGGTGGTTGGCGTGGGACTCGCCGCGCTGGCGGGCTGCCGCCAGCTTGTCGCAGAAGATCGGCCAGTACAGCACTGCCAGCCGCAGGCCGTTATGAAGATCGCCATCCTGCTTGCGGGCTTCGTCATCCAGCGCCTTCAGGTAGGACCACAGCACCGAGGTGTCGCGTCCGGAGGAACTGACATAGGAGTGCACCTCCGGCAACAGCGCCTCCAGCATGCGCGTTTCCCAGAGTTGCCGGAAGGTGGGAGCGGCGGAGGCAAAGCCGAAAAGGCGGAAGACCTCCTCCAGCACGCGCGGCACGGAGGCGCTGGCGATTTCGCTGTAGTGACGCTTGATCGCGCGACGCACGGCGCCATCCATGCGCAGTTCGAGCCGGGCGGAGAGCCGCACCGCCCGCAGCATGCGCACCGGGTCTTCACGGAAGCGCACGTTCGGATCGCCGATACAGCGCAGCACGCGCCGGTCGAGGTCGCGCAGCCCCCCCACATAGTCAATCACCGAGAAGGTTTTGATGTCGTAAAAGAGCCCGTTGACGGTGAAATCGCGTCGTTTGGCATCCTCTTCCGGTGTTCCGAAGGTGTTGTCGCTGCTCTGGTAGAGTCCGCCGGGAACATCCTCGTCGGCTTCCTCGGCTGGAGGCTGTCGGCGGAAGGTGCTGGCTTCGACGACTTTCTGACCGAAGACCACGTGCGCTAGTCGGAAACGACGCCCGACCAGGAAGCAGTTGCGGAAGAGGCGCTTGATCTCGCGCGGGTGCGCATCGGTGCTGACGTCAAAATCCTTGGGCTTGCGGCCCATCAACAGGTCGCGCACTCCGCCGCCCACCAAGTAGGCCTTGTAGCCGGCATCGGCGAGACGATAGAGCACCTTCAGGGCATCGGGGTCAATGTCCCGGCGCGAGATATTGTGTTCCGCGCGCGGTCGGACCACCAGCGTGTCACGTTTAAAAAATAACATATTCCCGTGTCTTTTTTTCCTAAACCGGCTTTGGCTCGCCGTCGTCGCCGTTTGCCGGCTTGTTGGCCTCGCCGGTGGCAGGTTTGTCGGCCGCGGCGCCTTCGTCGCGGCCCTTCTTGAACTCGCCCAGGCTGCGACCAATGGCGCGGGCCAGGTCCGGCAGCTTGCGAGCGCCGAAGAAGAGCAGCACGATCAACAGAACGACCAGAATCTCGCCGCCGCCGATGCGTTCGAGTCCAAAGGCGGCCATAGGTATGCTCATCATCGGGCACCTCACACTTGCCGGCGCACTGCCGGCGCTTATCCATGTCCATGCGTGGCAATGGCACGTCGCGCGTCGCGATCGGCCTCGCGACGTTTCAGCGTTTCGCGCTTGTCCGCCTGCGCCTTGCCGCGGCAGACTGCGATCTCCACCTTAATCCTGCCACGAGCTGTAAGATAGAGCCGCAACGGTATCAACGCCAATCCTTTTTGCTCCTGGGCAGCCTGCAGCCGTGCGATTTCGCGCCGGTGTGCCAGCAGGCGGCGTGGCCGCAGCGTTTCGTGGTTAAAACGATTGCCGAAGGAGTAGGGCGGGAACTTGGCTTGCAGCAGCCACAACGAGCCGTCTTCCACCTGTGCATAGGCGCCGGCGAGGCTCACGCCGCCATTACGGATGACCTTTACTTCGGTGCCGACCAAGGCAATCCCGGTCTCGAGCTTCTCCAGCACCGCGTAGTCATGCAAAGCCTTGCGGTTCGCGGCCAGTGTGCCGCCCCCGCGCTCGCGCTTAGCCTTCTCCGCCATCATGCACCCCCGCCTCCAACCTCAAGCACGGCAGGCGTGTCGGGCCGCTCGCGGTCAGGGAGTCCACCGCGTTTGCGCGGCTTCGCGCTTGGCGATGGCGTCGAAATCCACTTCCGCTATCAGCTTGCCCTCGCCGATTTCGCGCAGGGCGATATCCAGCTTGTCCTCATCCGGCCGCAGCGGTTTGACAAATGGCCGCATGCCCGCGTTTAGCTGCTTAACGCGCTTGGACACCATGTTGACCAGCACGGGGGCGCTGGGAATGTGGGCACGGGCCTTGTCGAGCAATTCCTGATTCACTAATAGTCTCTCCAAAGATCGGGTTGTATATCTACCATGTTGCGGGCCGGAGGTCAACCGCGGCTGGAACCACTGTCTGCTACAGCCCCTCGAAAAGCGCAGTCGAGAGGTAGCGTTCGCCCCCGTCCGGCAGCACCACCACGATGGTGCGGCCAGTGAAGGACGCGTCCTGCGCCAACCTCACGGCCGCCAGGGCCGCCGCGCCTGAAGAAATGCCCACCAGCAATCCCTCTTCGCGCGCCAGTCGTTTGGCGAAGGCGATGGCGTCGGGACCGCTCACGCGCGCGACCCGATCCAGCAGCTTCAGGTCTAGAGTTTCGGGGATGAAGCCCGCGCCGATCCCCTGGATCTTGTGCGGCGCGGGCGCCAACGGCTGCTTGTTGAGGGTCTGCGTGATCACCGGACTCTCTTCCGGTTCGACGCCCACGGCCAACACCGGTTTGCCGGCGACACGCTTGAGGTAGCGCGCGGCGCCTGTGATGGTGCCGCCGGTGCCGATGCCCGCCACGACGGCGTCCACGGCGCCATCCGTGTCCGTCCAGATCTCGGGCCCCGTGGTGGCCTCATGGATCGCCGGGTTGGCCGGATTTCTGAACTGTTGTGGCATGAAATAGCGGGCAGGATCGGAGGCGACCATGGCTTCGGCCTTGTTGATGGCACCGCGCATGCCTTCCGCGCCGGGGGTCAACACCAGCGTGGCGCCCAGGGCCGACAGTACGCGGCGGCGTTCGATGCTCATGGTCTCCGGCATCGTCAGGACGAGCGCGTAGCCGCGGGCGGCCGCCACGAAAGCCAGGGCGATCCCCGTGTTGCCGCTGGTGGGCTCGACAATCGTGACGCCCGGTTTCAGCACGCCGCGTTTCTCGGCGTCGGCAATCATGGCGACGCCGATGCGATCCTTGACCGAGTAGGCGGGGTTACGCGCCTCGAGTTTGGCCAGAACCGTGGCCTGGAGGCCGCGGGTAACATTATTCAGCCGCACCAGCGGCGTGCGGCCGATGGAAAGCGAGAGATTTTCGAAGCAAAGTCCCATGTTTGCGGGCCCCGTATCGTATGGTTGATGGCAGTTCAGAGAGGGATGACGTCGCGTCGGATCCGACAGGCGGCTTCAACCGCAGGCGCGCAATGCCTGGTCCATATCGGCTTCGATGTCCTTGATGTCTTCCAATCCGACTGAGACGCGTATAAAGTCATCGGTGACACCGGTAGCCTGTTGTTCGGCGGGGGTTAACTGCTGATGCGTGGTGGAGGAGGGGTGGATGACCAGCGTTTTGGCGTCGCCGATATTGGCGAGGTGCGAGAGCAGTCTCACGCTGTCAATGAAGCGCTTGCCTGCCTCGCGTCCACCCACGATGCCGAATCCCAGAATGCCGCCGAAGCCGCGCTTCAGGTACTTCGCCGCCATAGCATGGTTGGGGCTGTCAGGTAGCCCCGGGTAGTTCACCCAGGCGACCGAAGGGTGCTTCTGAAGCCATTTGGCGAGGGCCAGGGCGTTATCCGAATGGCGTGCCTGACGGATCGGCAGCGTCTCGAGTCCGAGTAGGAATTCGCGGGCGTTAAAGGGACTAAGGACGGCGCCGGTGTCGCGCATGAGCGACAGGCGGATCTTCATGGCCAGGGCGACGTTCCCCAGACCTGGCAGGTCACGAAAAGCGTCCCAGTAGACCACGCCATGGTAGCCGGGGTCCGGTTGTGTGAACTCGGGGAACTTGCCGTTGTTCCATTGGAAGGTGCCGGCATCCACGATGATGCCGCCGAGCGAGGTGCCGTGTCCGCCGATATACTTGGTGGCGGAGGCGACCACCACGTCGGCGCCGTGTTCGATCGGGCGGGTGAGGGCCACGCCCACGGTGTTATCCACGACTAGCGGAATGCCAGCCTCGTGCGCGATCCTGGCAATCGCGACGAAATCGGGCACGTCCAGTTTGGGGTTGCCGATGGTTTCAATGTAGATTGCTTTGGTTTTGGGTGACAACGCCTTGCGGAAAGCCGCCGGGTCTCGCGAGTTGACGAAAACGGCTGAGCGGCCGAATTTCGGGAAGGTGTAGTGGAAAAGCTGATAGGTGCCGCCGTAGAGGTTGTCGCCGGCGACGATTTCGTCTCCGAGTCCCGTGATGGACAGCAAGGCATAGGTGATGGCGGCCATGCCGGAGGCGGTCGCCAGGGCCGCGGTGCCGCCCTCGATGGCGGCGACGCGCTTCTCGAAGACATCCGTGGTCGGGTTCATCAGGCGCGTGTAAATGTTGCCGAACTCCTTCAGCGCGAACAGATTGGCGGCGTGTTCGGAGTCGCGAAACACATACGAGGCGGTCTGGTAAAGCGGCACCGTGCGCGAGCCGGTAACGGGATCGGGTGTCTGGCCTGCATGCAACGCGAGCGTGTGCAGTCCTTGGGATTGGGATGCGTGCTTCATAGAGGTCTATTTTCAATTACGGCTGGCGCCGGTGTCAAGCAAGGCTGGACTGTATGCAACATAACATATATTATGCGACGTGCTATACGGGACGCAACGAAAACTCTAGGACCTAGAAAGAACCACCTGAACGCGCTCAAATCACATGCCTGCGAGATACTTGGACCAGAGCCAAAGCGCATATAACCTTTGGACCGGAACATGGTGGGCGCTACAGGATTCGAACCTGTGACTTCTACCGTGTGAAAGTAGCGCTCTAACCAACTGAGCTAAGCGCCCCGATCGTTCAGGTGCGCACTTTATAGCAGCCGCCCCCGGCCAACGTCAAGAACACTCGGCGCTACTTCCGGCGCCATTGGCCCTTCGCATCCTGCAGCCAGGCACCAGGCGGCAGCCGCTCGGCAATCGCCGTCGCGCGCTGCTTGCCAACCTGCTCCGGCGCTGCGCCCGTCTTGACGGCGATCTCGTTGTAAACGGCCCTGCGGTCCTCATTCTCATCCGCCAGAATGCCGCGTTCGGCGTCGGTCACGGCCCCGCGGGCTTCCAGATAGCCGCGGTTGTTCTCCCCGGCACGTGCCCTGGTCACCAGCGTTTGCACCGCTTCGCGTCGCTTCAGCATGCGCTCCTTGACCGCTCCCAAATCCTCCCCACGCGCCACGGCCGCGGACATCAGCATCGCCGCCAGCATCGCCGCTCCGGCGAGTATCATATTGTTAGTACTCATTGCGCTTGCTCCTGTGCCGCCTGTGCGGGTTCGTCAATGTCTCCGAAGAAATTGTCAAGTTCCCTGTCAACCTTGACGTTGATGTCCATGGTTATGTGAATGGGCTTGATCTCGTGCTCTGTCTTGACCTCTGTCTTGACGGCAAGACAGCCCGTCAGCAGCAGCAGCCCGATCAGCGTCAGCGGCGCGGCCGCCGGGCACAACCATCCCGGCCTTGCCCAATCCCCTGCCCTTCCGTTACTCAATTTCATGTGGTCCGCTCCTAACCCGCGCGGCGAAACCGCCTTGCAGCGCGATCTCGCCGACTATTCGACGTTCCTACGCCCGCCCTTATTCATTTGCAGCCCCAAATTCAGCAGTGTCTCGATCGGACCGTGCAGGTTCAGGTCCAGCGTCACCGGTGGCAATGTCCGGTCCCGCGACGAGCGTCCCTCCACCCTGAGCGCCAGCCGGGCCTCCGGCTCCCCGCCAGCCGTCAGGTCAAAACGCAGCACATCGTAGTCCAGACTTCGCATAGCACTGCTCACCTGTTTGCGTACGTCATAAGACATACCGGCGCGCTTGAGGTAATCCTCGATAAACCCCGTATCGTCCAACTGTAGCGTACCGGTCTCGCCAGGCATCGCGAATAGATAACCCTCCGACAGCCGCACGCGTCCGCGCCGTACCCGCACAGGCAACCTGCCATACAAATGTCCGGTGGCTGCGCCATGCAGGGGCTTGACGACCTTGAGCACCTGTCCCGCGTCCAGCCGGTCCAGATAGAGCACAAAGTCCAGGTCCGGCGCGTCTGGCCTCAAGCGCAACGCGTAGAGCTGCGCCCGCCCTTCGCACCAGCGCAACTCGGCACTCTCAATCAGCAAATAGTCATCGAGCCACTGCCAACGCAGGATGCCGCCGTCTATCGTCAAGCCGGCGGCTTGCGCGTGTTCAAAGCGCGTCGTGACCGGACCCGCGCGCAGATTCTCCAAGTCGCCGCCGGCAGACAGACGCGTGACGATTCCGCTGATGCTCAGGGCGGATCGCCCCTCCACGCGCACCGCACCGTTCGACACACCCAACCAGGCCTGCCAGCGTAACACGTTGCCGCCGTCACTGTTGAGGCTGGCCGCGCCGGCCACTTCACCGCTCAGATGCAAGACGCCGGCGCCTTGCGGCAACCTGCCCCCCTGCTTCAACCGGTTCCAGAGCCCGTCTCGCTCAGTGAGCGTAACGGCAGGTACGTTGACAGCCATATGCACGCCGTTGGTTCCAACGCGCAGCGTCGTCGTCGCCGCCAGGACGCTGCCCTCGGCCTGCACGCCCGCCCGCACCGCCATGACCGCGCCGGACGGGACCGGCAAATGCATCATTCCCGTGCACGTCAAGGCCACGCCGCCGATGTCCGCCCGCTCCCAGGATAGGTGCGGCGGTTTGTCTCCCAAATGCGCGCGCAGGCCGCCGCCCGCAGCGTCCGACTCCGCCGCAAACGGCAGTCGCAGACAGAGATTGCTGACCAGCCCAACACCCGCGCGCACGTTGCCATTGGTCAACGACAGGATTGCGTGCACGGCGAACTTCCCATCACATCCCTGGAGGGCGCCACCGCGTAACTCGATCGCGCCAACGCTCCACTCGGCCCTGCCGGCGCGCCCCTGCCCCATCGCCCCGCCTAAGTCTACGGCGGCGACATAGTATTGCAGGTTGGTGGAGACGCCGCTGAGGTTGAACGCCAGCCCAACAGCAGGCGCCTCCCCGTCGCAAAATGCCGCCAGACGCGGGCAAGCGACCGCGCCGTTGACATTTAGCCACCACGCACCGCCCGTCTCACCGCCGATTGCGCCACGCGCCTCCAGATCCAACGGCAACCAGCGCTGCCAGTCGGCAAAGCTGCCGCCGGCAGCCGCCCGCACGCGCCCATCCAGCGATATTTCATCCACGCGCCATTGGAGCGCCGGCGATCCCTGCCGTGATGCTGGGAGCTTCAAGTCCTCCAGACCGGCCACGGACACGCCGCCCGACGTGACCATCAGTGCGGCCGACAGTCCGGTCAGTTGCGCAACGTCCACCCGGCCTTGGCGCAGTCCCGAAACACTGTACCGCAAGAGTGCGCTCGCACAGCTTGGCGCCTCGGGCGATTCCCCCACGTGGATGTCCGCAACCACCGCCTGCCAGGGCGACAGGTGGCACACGCGCAGGCGCGCCCCCGGCGCATAGCGCGGCAACAGGCGATTGGCGATGGCCGTGGCGATCTCGGGGCCCCATAAATTCGGAAAGGTTGCCGCCAGGGCCGTCAGGATTAGCAGCCACAGCAGGACAGCGCACGCAAAGCACATGCGGCGCCTCTTGCCAGTATTCTCTCTCCGGTCGTCAGCCACGTCCTCAATATAGCGCTAGTCGGACGTCATTGCCAGATAGGGGCTTGGCGGACGAATTAGATGCGTTTGCCCTGGGTGGATTGCGTCTCGGGGCGCATTGTCGGATACTTAGCGGCACTTTCGTGCAAGGAGAATGCCAACCAAGCAGTTACGGCCACCTCCTGATAGCCAGGAATACGGGAATGATAACGGTTCGCAAAGCGAAGATGGAAGAAGCTCAGAAGATCATGGACCTGCATTGCGACACGGTGCAACGGGTCAACTCGCGAGATTACACCGAAGAACAGATCAAGGCGTGGCTCGGAGTGCGAAAGATCGAAATCACGCAAGGGATGATTCGGGATGGACAGTTCTATGTCGCTGTGGACGATACCGACCGTGTGTTGGGCATCGGCAGCATCAAGGGCAATGTCCTCTTCGGACTTTACGTTTCCGCCGACCACCAGGGCGAGGGCATCGGCACCGCGTTGCTCGATCAGATGGAGAAGGATGCCGCCAGAGTCGGCATAACTCAGATCGAGACGGAATCCACACTTACGGCGGAAGGATTCTACAAGCGTCACAGGTACGGCGAGGTCGAGCGGAAGACCGTGACCATCGCCAGAGGACAGAGTCTGAAGGTTGTCTTTCTCAAGAAGGTACTACTGTGAAGCGATTTTACCCGCGCGCGCGCGCTGGAACCCTCTCATGGTTTAGTGCGTTTTGTCTCACCGTCGTTGCCGCATTGACGCCGGCTGTCTCTCTCGGAGACACCGGATATTCTGCTGGTGTTGTCATATACACGGAAACCCCGCAAGGTGTCGCCGTGTTGCTGGCGGATCACGTCCCGCCGTCGAAAAGAGGCTGGGCATCATTTGGGGGCTCGCACGAGCCTGGAGAGAGTGTTACCGAAACAGCCGCAAGGGAAACCGAGGAGGAAACGCATGGCTATTTCAAGCGTGCCGATATTCTCCTGGCAATCAAGACCCAACAGCCCGTGTTCGATGGCTCTTTCGCTCTGTTTTTTGTCAGGGTCAAGCATAGTCCTACGGAAGACATAGTGAAGGCAGCCATTCCCGCGGACAATGAGGCCTATATGGAACGAGGTCCATATGCCTGGATTCCTTGCACGGAGATTGAGCGCTTGCTGACTCTACAGGACAGTGTGCTCCCTCTGCGAGTAGACTCTCAATATCTTCCGGCAGATGCGCACACAGACTGGCTATGGCCAGTCTGGATTCATAATCTTCGTGTTGCCATTACGAAGAATGCCCTGCCGTGGAAAACAAACGGAACGAACAATGTGAATCCACCTCACCGCTGAAAGCCGCAGCTTCTTGCGTTCTGGGTGTTACAGGTTGACGCAGTCTACGCGATGTCCGCACTGTGCTGCGGCAATGGCGCCATGCACCATGGCCAGACTCTTGATATTGTCGGCGCCCTCGGTCTGCGGCGTTCGCCCGGCACGCACGCAGTCGATGAACTCGCCGATACAACCGGCATGTCCCGTCAGCGCCGGCACGGCGGCATCGAAGGCGACCTCAACGTCGCGTGTCTTGTAGATGAAACCGTTGCGCTCCGCCACTACCTGCGCCTTGAAGGCAACGCCGCCGTCCCAGGTTACCGATCCCTGGTCGCCAATGAAGCGCCAGGCGCACTCCCAACTTGTGTTCAGCCCCTCCGCCGCCCAGCTTCCGCGATAGTTGTACACCACCTGGTTGGTCATCTCGAATACGGCGATGGCGGACGCGTCGCCGGCGTACCACGATCCCGGAGGATTCCAGGAGTGCGCCAGCACGGTCAAGGCGTCCTGGCGCGACAGGAAACGCGCCTGGTCGAAAGTATGGATCGCCATGTCCAGCAGCAGCGGGTGCTGCATTTGATCGCGGAAACCGCCGAAATGCGGCGCCAGCAGAAAATCGCAGTGCACGGTCGTCACTCGCCCGATCGCGCCGCTGTCCAGAAATCGGCGTAACGCCAGTATGCCGGGAATGTAGCGACGGTTCTGCATGACGGCGAAAGTCTTGCCCGCGTCATGGGCGGTTGCCAGCATGGCGCGCGCATTAGCCATCGTCTCGGCCATGGGCTTCTCGCACAGCACGTGGCAGCCATGCCGCAAAGCCGTGGTGCTCACCGTCGCGTGCGTCTGCGGCAACGTGCAGTCGAATACGGCATCCGGCCCCGTACCGACAAGCATGGCTTCCAGGTCGCTGCCAATGGCCGCCTTCGAGAACCCGTACTCTTCCGCCCGTTTGGCAGCATTTTCGCGACTGAGATCTACCAGTCCCACGATCTCGACGTCCTTACGGTCACGCATGGCCGAGAGCCATACGCCGCTGATGCCGCCGCAGCCCACTTGCACAATCCTGAGTTTTTCCATAGCCGCGTATTATAGCGCATGCGCTCCCCGGTGTCTTCCTGAGGCGATCCTGGGCAAAACGCCACGGGATTCGAGTCAAGTTGGTGCCTTCTCGGGCGTTGTGACACGGTTTGACGCTGTCGCCGGCTTAGGCCATAATCTACTCCCAAAACGTTGGACGGCTGTATGAGCATTTTTGACAAGGTTGTTGAGAATTCGGCGGACTATGACTTCGACGTGGAGTGTCTTGGTCCCTGCCGGATTCCCTCGCCGGTGCGCAATCCGCAGTTCATTGCCGACGATGCCAGGATGCTGCTCAGCAACGACGTCGCCGTATTGCGTAACTGCGCCGCCAAACATTGCCCGCCGCCTTCCTTCGAGGCCGCCGGACCGAGAGCACAGATTTACCACGATCCCGCCTGGAGCCGCGCCGCCATCCTCACCGCCGGCGGTTTGTGCCCGGGACTGAACCATGTGATCAAGGGCCTGGTCGAGATTCTGGTCTTCGACTACGGCATCAAGACGATTTACGGCATCCGTTACGGCTACCGCGGACTGGTGGCACGGCACGGCCTGTCGCCCATGATGCTGGACACGGAGGTCGTGGACACCATCCACACGCTCGGCGGCACGATCCTCGGTTCCTCGCGCGGACAACAGGACACCGGCGAGATCGTTGACACGCTGACGCGCATGAATATCAATCTGCTCTTCTGCGTCGGCGGGGACGGCTCGTTGCGCGCGGCGCGCGATATCGCTAACGAGTGCCGCCAGCGCGAGCTCGCCATCAGCGTGGTCGGCATTCCCAAAACAATCGACAACGATCTCAACTTCGTCGGGCGCAGTTTCGGCTTCGAAACCGCCATCGCCGCCACCACGCCGATCATCGAGTCGGCCCACATGGAAGCCAAAGGCTGCATCAACGGCATCGGACTGATCAAGCTGATGGGGCGCGACTCGGGCTTTATCGCGGCCTACGCGACCGTGGCCCACCCGGTCGTCAATTTCTGCCTTATTCCCGAAAGTCCGTTCGAAATGGATGGCGAACATGGACTGTTACATGCGATCGAGCGTCGTTTCGCGCGCAAGAACCACGCGGTCATGATCGTGGCTGAAGGCGCCGGCCAGGAGCTGATCGCGGGCGAGAGCGGGCAGACGGATGCGTCCGGCAATCCCCGCAAGAAGGACATCGGCGAGTACCTGCGCCAACGCATCGCGGAACATTTCGCCGGGAAGGGCGCCGAAGTCTCGGTAAAGTATTTCGATCCCAGCTACTCGATCCGCAGCGTTCCCGCCGCCGGCGCCGACGCCATCCGCTGCTATATGCTTTCGCGCTGCGCCGTGCACGCGGCCATGGCCGGCCGGACCAACTGTGTCGTCGGCAACATGCACCACGGCGGCACCTACACTCTGGTGCCGATACCGCTGGCCGTGATCGAGCGCCAGAAGGTGCAGCTCAACAGCGATCTCTGGCGGTCCGTGCTGGATGCGACCTGCCAGAACGACTACTTCCGTCCCGAAGGCCGCAACCATTCGGTCGCCTCTTGAGAGAGTTGGATACGCGACATGCCCGATACCCGACACGCCAAGCACACACCCGACCCCGCCAGCGCCGGTCACGCGAGGTCCCGTACGCGTTGCGCCGTCGTGGGCGTGATCGGCCGCACGAACAGCGGCAAGTCCACGTTGGTGAACCGGCTGCTGGGCGAGAAGATCAGCATCGTTTCGCCGGTGGTGCAGACCACCCGCAACACCATTCGCGGCATTCTCGACGAACGCCGCGGTCAGCTTGTGCTGGTGGATACGCCCGGCCTGCACAAAGCCGAGACCAAGCTGGGCTCGCTGATCAACCGCATGGCCCGGCATGCCGCCGCCAATGTGGACATGCTGGTGCTGGTGCTCGACGGATCGCAACCTCCCAGGATCGAAGATGACGGCTGGATGCGGCGCCTGCTGTCGGCGGAGCAGCCTTGCTTCTTCCTGCTCAACAAGTGCGATCGCCCGGGAACGCACGCGGAGGACTACCGGCTATTGTGGCAACGCATCCAGGACGAAAAAGGGGAGCGACGGGAAGTATTGTGCCTGCGGGCCTCCGCCGCCACCGGCGAAGGGCTGGCGTCGCTGGTGGACGCCCTCTTCGAAGCGGCGCAGCCGGGCGAGCGGCTCTACGACCGTAACACCCTCACCGACTACCCGCGGCGCCTGGCAATCGCCGATGCCATCCGCGAGAAGTACCTGATGAAACTCAGAGGGGAACTGCCGCACGAGTTGGGCGTGCGCGTGGACGACCTGCGCGAACTGCCCGAGGCCTGGGCTGTCGAGGTCAGCCTGCTCGTAAACCGCCCGTCGCAGAAGCCCATCGTGATCGGCGAAAAGGGACGGATGCTGCGGGACGCTCAGCGTGCCGCCGAGCGGGAACTTAGCGAGCAGTTCGGCACCGACGTGAAGTTGTCTCTCCGGGTTAAGGTGGAGAAGAACTGGATGACCAACACCTGGATTCTGAGACAGATGGGATACGCTGGAGAATACTGACACAGTAGACAAGGAACACGACCATGAAAAAGTACGCATGCGACGTCTGCGGCTACATCTACGATCCGGCCAAGGGCGATCCCGATAATAACGTGCCGCCCGGCACGGCCTTCGAGGACTTGCCTGATGGCTGGACCTGCCCCGAGTGTGGCGTCGGCCCCGACCGGTTCAGTCCGGTTGAATGATCCGGATTGGCGACATCCTGCGGTTGCGCATCCTTGATGTTGTCTATCGCGGCCGGGGACTGGCGCGTCACGAGGGCGAAGTCGTCTTTGTCGACGGCGTCGCCCCAGGCGAAGATGTGGTGGCGCGAGTGACCGTCTGCAAGCGGCGCTACGCCGAAGCGCGCCTGCAGGAGGTGTTGAGCGCTTCCGAAGACCGGTGCGTGCCATGCGCGCGGCTGCCGGACGGCGATCGCGTGCCGGGATGCGTCTACGATCATCTTGCGTATGCTGCCGAGGTGGCGCTCAAGCTGCGCCAGTTGCGCGGGTTCCTTGCCGCCAGCATCGGCACGGACTTGCCGGAGTTGACCGCGCTGCCTTCGCCGCGTCCGTTGCACTACCGCAACAAGACCGTCTTGCACGCGCAACGGCGCGGCCACGGTGTCGCGAAGGTCGGTTACTTCGGCGAAGATAACCGCACGATTGTGGACCTCCCCGCATGTCCCCTGGCGTGTCCGGAAATCAACGCCGATTGGCAGTCGTCGCAGTCCGCGCTACGCCGCGAACTCGCCGATGGCGAGACCGTCACTTGGCGCTGGACCGTCACGGATGGCGTGGTGCGTTGGCGCGGTCGTGCCGACGACGCGGCGCCGCCACTGACGGAGCTAAGCGCGGCGGGATCGCTGCGCGTGCCGCGCGACGGTTTTTACCAAGTCAATCCGGAGGTAGCGGATGCCTTGGTGCGTCAGGTGCGCGACTGGTTCAGTGAGGCCGCCGCGGAGAGCCGCTGTTCAGGACTGCTCGACCTTTACTGCGGTGTGGGCGTTTTTGCCCTGGCCTGCGCGCAGGCGAGCGGCCTCAAGCGCGTGTGCGGGATAGAAACCAACGGCGCGGCGGTAGCGGCCGCGCGGCACAATGCCAGGGAACTGGGCGTTGACGCCTCGTTCCGCTGCGGGACTGTGGCGGCGACGGCAGGGGCCCTCTTTGAGGGACACGACCCGGCGCGCACCGTGGTCATCGCCGACCCGCCGCGACAGGGACTGGAGCCGGCGGCAGTCGCCGTTCTGTGCGAGACGCGACCGGCGCACATCATCCATGTCTCCTGCGATCCCGCCACCTTGGCGCGCGATCTGCGGGTGCTCGCGGCCGGCGGTTACCGGACTCGCGCCATACGCCTGTTCGACATGTTCCCGCGCACCGCGCACTTCGAGAGCGCCGTTTGGCTGACCTCCGCCCGTTGTCCTGTTAGGGCGGCTGGTCTATAATGCGCGCATGAACAGCACACCTGCCCTGCTCTCGCGGCGCGAATTCGTCAAGGTTTCAGCAATGACCGGCGCGGCGGCGGCCGTATCGGGTTGCGTGACGAATCCCGTGACCGGACAGAGCCAGTTGATGCTGATCTCGCAGTCCGGCGAGATCGCCCTGGACCGCGAATCCTCCCCCAAGCAGTTCTCGGCCGACTACGGCGCGATGCAGGATGCCGCCGTGACTTCTTACGTGGCCGGCGTGGGACAGGGCTTGACGGCCCATGCGCACCGCAAGGACATGCCCTACAGTTTCCGCCCGGTCAACGCCGTGTACTGCAATGCTTACGCCTTTCCCGGCGGATCTATCGCGGTAACGCGCGGCATGCTGGCCGAACTGGAGGACGAGTCGCAGTTGGCGGCGTTGCTCAGCCACGAGGTGGCGCACGTCAACTACCGACACACCGCGCAGCAGATGACCAAGGGTCTGCTGGCGGAGCTGGCCATTGCCGGCGCGGGCGTCTACCTCGGGTCGCGCGACAAGGATCGCTACGCTGAGATCGTCACCATGCTGGGCGGCCTCGGCGCAACCATGTACCTGGCGAAGTACAGCCGCGCACACGAGCGCGAAGCCGACCGGACAGGCATGGACTACATGGCTGCGGCGGGATACGACCCGGGCGGCATGGTTGACCTCATGAAGTTGCTGGTCAAACTCTCGGAAGGCAAGGATGGCGGCGCCGTCTCGACACTTTTCGCGACACACCCGATGAGCACGGAGCGTCTTAACACGGCCAGTTTTCGCCTGGCCACGGCCTACCCTCCCGATCCAAACAGAAAGCGCAATCGTGACGCTTTCCAGGCCGGCGTCGGCCCCGTGCTGAGTCATCGGGAACCCATACGGAGAATGTGTCGCGGCGAGGAGGCCCTGGGCAAAGAGAAGCCGGCCGAAGCGCGCGCGCTGATCGAGGAGGGCCTGCGAGGAATGCCCGATGACTATGCCGGCCTGCTGTTGCTAGCGCGTGTGGCGCAGGCGCAAGACCGCCAGTCCGAAGCCGAGGAACTGGCGCGGCGAGCGGCGTCGGTCTACCCTCAGGAGGCGCAATCGCGCGCGGTGCTGGCGCAGAGCCTCTACGCCCAGAAACGCTACGATACCGCCTTGGCGGCTCTGCACCAGTACGATCAGATGCTCCCCGGGGATCCCACCGTTCCTTTCTATGCCGGCCTGTGCCATGAACGCATGGGCAACCGGCAGGCGGCCACACAGTCCTATGCGCGTTTCCTGAACCTGGCCGGCACCAACACCGATGCTCCGCCGGTGCAGCATGCCGTCGGAAGGCTACGCGCCTGGGGAGTGATCGCGCCGTGAGCGGGTGGCACTTGGGAAAGTCGCTAATAGACCGGACTGTGACGGGCCTTCTGATGGTCTGCCTGGCCGCGTGTCTGCATGCGAGTCAGACCGTCACCAATATTGCGCCGCGCCACGTCATCCTGCTCATCGGCGACGGCATGGGCGCCATGCAGGCCGAGGCCGCGCAGCGCGTCCTTGCGAGCGCACCAGGAAAGGGACTGACCTTCCTCGACTTTCCCGTGATTGGTTGGCAGCGGACGCGTTCCGCCAGCCATGAGATCACCGATTCCGCCGCGGCCGCCACTGCGCTGGCCTGCGGCGTCCGCACCGACAACGGCAAGTTGGGCGTGACCAGCGAAGGCAGGGCCGTCACCTCGATCGCGGTTCGGGCTCAGAGTCACGACTGGAAGGTCGCGCTCCTCACCAGCGTCAGCATTGACCACGCCACGCCGGCGGCGTTCTATGCGCATGTGACCAATCGCAGCGGCTACTCGGCGCTTGCCCGTCAGTTGTCGGATGCACCCCTCGATTTCGTTGGCGGCGGCGGCATGGCCGGGCAGCAGGCTGCTACCAGCAATTGTCCCGATAACCTGCAGCGTGCCATCAGTAACGGGTACTTCATAGTCCGCACACGCGAGCAGCTTGAGCGGCTGCCTCCAGGCAAACGGATCTTTGCCTTCAACCACACGCTGTCCGGCAGCGCCAGCCTGCCCCCTGCCCTCCTGACGGACTCCGACGATATACGTCTGGCGGAATTCGCCGCTGCCGCCTTGCGTCATCTTGGCGAGTCGCCTCTCTTCATGATGGTCGAGGGCGGCCAGATTGACTGGGCGAGTCACGACCATGACCTTGGCGCCGCCGTGCGCGAAGTCGAGGCTTTCGACGAGACTGTGCGCGTCTGTCTCGCTTTTGCGCGCCGGCATCCCGACACCTTGATCGTGGTGACGGGCGATCATGAAACGGGAGGCTTGGAGCGTCTTGGCGACCATGCCGGCACGCCATCGCTGCTGCTCAACCAGAAGGCGCCCGTGAACGAACTGCGCAGCCGGCTGGATGCCCTTGCCAGGGACAAGGCGCCATGGCGCGCGGTATTACCGGTGGTGCATGCGGTGTGCGGCGCCAATACATTCACTGCCGCGCAGACCGCCGCGCAGGAGCAAGCCTGGGACGGAACTGGCGCCGGAGTTGCAGGTCTGGGTAAACTGATACGCGACCAGCTTGCCGCACAAACCGGTTACCGCTTCACCACGGGCGGACATACGAGCGCCGACGTGCCCGTGTATGCCTATGGCGCCGGGGCTGAAGTGTTCGCCGGAGACTATGACAACACCGGCATCTTTGAGCGATTGCGACGCGCAATGCAGTTGCCGGAAGAAGAATGACGGGACTGGCGCGCCTACTCCGGACGCACGGTCAGCCGGAAATAGGAGGGGTTGGCGGTTTCGACATAGTTGGTGACTACGGCGCCAACGCCCGGCAGATCCACCAGTCCCGCAAGCGGAGTCCACGCGGCAGGCGCGAGCTGACCGCTGTACAAAACGGTATAGCGGCGCCCAGGCAACGAGTTCCATGTCAAGCCGACGGCGATGGATGCGTCGTTCGTTATTGCGCCCACGATGCCGACGCGGAACACACTGCCGTCGTCACTGGCATCGGTGCCGGCCAACTCTTCATCCGCAGTGGTGAAGTTATCGCCATCCACATCGCCGGTGGGGTCCAGAACCCAGACTGAGTCCATCGCGATCGAGCTGGCGTTGCCGGCGCGATCCACTGCAAACACCATGAAATGATTGGTGTCGTCAAGCATGGCGGCGGTCGTGACCGTCTGCGTCGTCAGGCTGAACTGCGGCGGAGTGATGCCCGTGCCGGCCTGCTGGAAGAAGTAGTACCCGCCGACGCCTGAGAGCGCGTCACTGAAGCCGGCCCAACGCGCGGTCAGAGCCGGACCGACAGCGTACGGTCCGTAATTGCTGCGCCGCACCTCCACCGTGGCCGCGGCGCCATCGGGAGGCACGGTGTCTATCCGGTAGCCACCGGTCCGGACGATGGGCGAACGATTGCCATAGGCATCCACGGCCTGCAGCGCAAACCAGAGATTGGAGCCGTCAGGCGCCGTGACCGTAACCACCGTCGTGGTGACCGCCGC